>CAZCNZ010000089.1:0-6777 GCA_964500245.1 uncultured Thermoplasmatales archaeon
GTCGTGCCCCCCAGAACCGGATCAGGCCGTCGGAAGAGAGGTAACGGTAGATGGCGTAATCGAGCGCGTCCACGTGGGTTCGATAGAGTCGACGGCTCGCGCTCGGAAAAGGCTGAGGGTGCCGGTCCGGCTGGGGTGTGAGGCGACTAAGCGACCGAGTCGGCAAGCTGCCTTGAAGCGTGGGGGTTTTTCCAACCCCCACGCGTCGCTCGACCTATTCAGTCCTTGGCCGCCGGCTGGAGAGGGAGGGCTGCGAGCAGGGCGTCGGCCATGCCGAGATCAGGAGCACCTCCGCGACGCTCTTCCTTGACCGCGATGGCTGCCGCTGCTACGGTCCAAGCCGCTTCGCGACCGCGCGCGGGCGCGCCTCGGCCGTGGAAAGCTGCCCGGAGGCGGGCCAGCACTCCAGGTCGGTAGGTGGGCGGCTCGAGGCGAGCCCGGGCCGCGACCTCTGCATACATTGGAACGGCGCACGCGGGCAGATCGCCGGCGTATCCTCCCAGGCGACGCATTGCCGCCAGTCGCTCGCTCACCAGGGCAGCTTCCGGTCCCATCATTTTCTTCGCTCCTCCTCGCCGCTTCCGAGTAGAGGAGTGTACCCGAGAGAGTCAAGGCTGTCGAAAGCCGCCGAACGAAAAGAGGACCGTAATCGCTCTTCCTTCCTCGTTTCCGTAGAATCTCTCGCGAAACTGGATCCGGCCGAGTACGGCCGCTGGAGATCCTAGCACCTCGGTCGATTTGGTGGACCCGCACACCAGCGACGGTTTTTCCTCAGGGACTTCGGCCCTCGCCCAGTTCCCGTCCGAAGAACCCGAGCAGTGTTCGCCAGAGCTGGATCTGTCGCGCTTCACCCTGGATACCATGGCGCTCGCCGGGGTAGAGCATCAGGTCGAACGGCGTTCCATGGGCCTGGAGTGCCGCCATCACCGCGATAGAATTGGCGAGGGGGACGTTGTCGTCGGCCATGCCGTGCATGAGGAGCAGGCGACCCGATAGAGCACCGAGGCGCGGGAGGACCGCCGAGGCTTCGTACCCTGCGGCGTTGGCCGTGGGGTCGCCCATGTAACGCTCGGTGTAATGGGTGTCGTACTGGCGCATGTCGGTGACCGGGGCGCCGGCTGCCCCGGCCGCGAGGTGGGTCCGCGGGTCGGTGAGCATGCGCAGCACCATGAACCCCCCGTAGGACCAACCAAAGACTCCGATCTTGTCGGCGCGCACGAAGGGTAGCGATCGAAGCCAGTCCAACCCGACGATCTGGTCGTCGACCTCCACCGATCCCAGGTGGCCGGCGATCACTCCTTCGAAGGCGGATCCGCGATTGGCCGTCCCACGATTGTCGAGCTGGAAGACCAGGAAGCCGGACTCGAGGAGGAGCTTCTCCCTCACATCCTGCCAGTCGCGTATCACAAACTGCGCGACAGGTCCTCCGTAGACGGCAACGATGACCGGGTATCGGCGAGACGGGTCGAAGTTAACGGGCTTCTGCAGGACGTAGTAAAGGTCCTGACCGTCCGAGGATTTCAGCGTGCCAAACTCCGGCGGCGGGTAGCGCCCGGCGTACGGGGCGTACGGGTGGCTGGGGTCCAGGGCGTTCTGTTCGACCCAACGCAATCGCAGCCCGTCGGCCCGGTAAAGGCCGGTCTGCGGGGGCGTGCCTGGGTCGGAGTAGTAGCCGACAAACACCTTCGCGGACTTCGGCATCACCGCGGTCCACCACCCGTGTCCGTGGGTGACGGCCACGGGCTCTGCCGGGGCGCGGTAGGAGACCGAATAGAGCTCGCGCTCAATCGGGGTTTCTCGAGAGGCCAGGAAGTACAGCACCCCCTCCTCCTCATCAACGCCGACTATTCCCGACGCCTCCGAGCCGCCACCGAGATCGCCGCGCGCCACCGGGGCACGACCGGCTGTGATGGACCGTACTAGGGTTCCGTCGGCGTGATAGAGATAGAGCTGATTGAACCCGGAGCGCTCGGACGCCCAGAGGAAATCCCCGTCCTTCAGGGCGTGGAAATCGTTGTTGAGCATGACCCAGGGTGACCGAGTTTCGCTGAGGATCACCGCCGAGGCCCCGGTGGCGGGGTCGACTCGAAGGAGGTCGAGTCTCTTCTGATCGCGGCTCTGGCGCTCCACAAAGAGACTCCCCCCATCGGCCGACCAGTGAACCCGCGCGAGATAGACGTCGGTAGCGGTGCCCAGGTCGACCGGCACGGCCCGCCCGTCCTCCGCCATGCGGCGGACGTAGAGACTCACCAGCGCGTTGGCCGTTCCTGCGCGAGGATACCGTTGGGACGAGACCTTGGGGCCCTCGGCCCCAATATCCAATCGCGAGGCGAGCTCGACCGGGCTTTCGTCGATCCTTGTGTAGGCGATGGAGGCGTCCCCCGGCGCCCACCAGTAGCCGGTGTAACGGCGCATCTCCTCCTGAGCGACGAACTCGGCGACACCGAAGCTGACCGCCCCGTGTCCCTCCGTGGTCACCGGCCGCTCCCGGCCGTCGCCGAGAGCAATCACGTGGAGGTTCTGGTCCCGTACGTAGCTCACGTAGCGTCCCATCGGCGAGAATCGAGCGTCGGTGGCACCGGGACCGCCGGTGTTGAGTCTTGCGAGCTCACCGGTCCGGGCGTCAACCGTGTACAGTTCGCCGCCAGCCGGGATCAGGAGCATCTTGCCTTGCTCGTCCCAGTGATAGGTTACGACACCCGAGACCGACGCCAGCCGCATTCGCTCGCGCCGGCTCTTCTCGGCTTCGTTCAGGCTCTGGCCAGATGGCTCAACGGCCTCACCAGAGACCAAGAGCCGGGGCTCTCCCCCCACCGTGGGAGCGATCCATAGATCGAGCTTGAACTGATTGGTCGGCTCGGGAGCCAGGAACGTGACGTAGTCACCGTCCGGCGAGACCTCCACGCCCCGCGCCACCGGTCCTGACAGAGCGGGGCTGCCGAACACCCGTTCCGGAGTGAGGGGCGATGGGATCACGGCCGGGGACCATGATTCGGCCCTAATTACGCCGTCAGTGACAGCGGGCCACCCCGATGATTTCGCGCGGCGGGCAATTTCCCGACAGATTCATCGGCGTCTTGCCGAGTGGGTGGCCATCGTGGCCGGGAGCGAGCTGTTCAGCGACGGGGGCGTCATCGCGACACTTCTCGCTCATCGGCGAGTACTCCAAGGTGCACCATGAAGCGGCAAGTGGTCCTGAACAACCGAGTGAAGATGCCGATCCTCGGCTTCGGCGTCTACCAAGTGAACGATCTCGCGGTCTGCGAGCGAAGTGTTCTCGACGCGCTGCACACCGGCTATCGCCTTCTCGACACCGCAGCGGCCTACCAGAACGAAAAGGCTGTTGGGAAGGCGATTCGAAAGAGCGGGGTCGCGCGCGATGACATCTTCGTCACGACCAAGTTGTGGGTTCAGGACGCGGGCTACGAGCAGACGAAGAAGGCGTTCGACCGTTCGCTCCGCCGCCTCGGGCTCAACGTGCTGGACCTCTATCTGATCCATCAGCCGTTCGGCGACGTGCACGGCGCGTGGCGCGCGATGGAGGAACTCTACCGCGAAGCGCGCGTCCGAGCGATCGGAGTCAGCAACTTCCCCCCGGACCGCCTGATGGACCTCATGGTCCACAATGACGTGGTTCCCGCGGTGAACCAGGTCGAGACGCATCCGTTCTGCCAGCAAACCAAGGCGCAGAAGTTCATGGCGCGAAACGGCGTTCAAATCGAATCCTGGGGACCGTTCGCGGAGGGAAAGAACCACATCTTCCGGAACGAAACCCTGCGTCATGTGGCGGGCCAGCACGAAAAGACGGTGGCGCAGGTGATTCTTCGCTGGCTCCTCCAGCGCGGGGTCGTCGCGATCCCGAAATCCGTTCACAAAGAGCGGATCACCGAGAACTTCGACGTGTTCGACTTCGCGCTCACGCGCGCAGAGATGACCGCCATCGAAAAGCTGGACACGAAGAAGAGCATCTTCCTCGACCACACCGATCCGGAGACGGTAAAGTGGTTCGGCGAAGCAAAACTCACGACCTGAGGATCAGGCCCGTCCTCAACCCAAGCGGGCCACTCGGCGCCTCGGCAGAAGGATTCGTCTGTCGGAGGCAATCCGAGTAGCACTGCAGGGGACCGCCGGCCGCGTTGCCTGGGTGGATTTCCCCTCGCGGGACCGGGCAGGGTCCCTCGTCTCCGCCCGGACGGCGAGCCGGGAAGCGAAGTCAGCCGTGGGAGGGACCTCCCTCTTGGTTCAACCCCCGGGGCCGAACCCCTGCAAGTGGCCCCAAGCGATGTCCTGACCGTACCAGATCGCCGCGACGCCCGCGAGCACGACCACGACGAGAAAGAGGAAGATGAGCACGGTCCACATGCGGGGAAACGCGGGAGTTGCGGACGAAGCGAGGGGGGCAGCGTTCGGGTTCTGAGTCCCGATCACGAACCAGTCCACGAACAGAGTTGCACCGTAGGACGCGATCGCCACAGTCCCCCAGACCAAGAACAGCAGAAAGGTCTCGAGGTGGTCCAAGGTGAGGTTGTTCTGGTATCCCAAGTATCCGTAGTAAATCACACCGCCCCCGATCGGTATGGCCATCAACCCCACAAAGTGCGTCGGGAGTTTGAACCAAACCGCGGCCCCGAATGCCACGAGCAGAAGAGAGAGCAATATCAGCGGGTCGAAGAAGAACACATTGTAAACGGTGATATTGCCGGCGGCAATCGTGATCGTGAGAGGCCAGACGAACTCTCCCCAGAGCGCGAACAGCCCAATCAGCCCACCCAAGAACGCCAGAACGAATCCGCCCTCCCGGAGATGGGTGTAGGCTCGGGCGGGATCCTTCTTGTACAGCGTATGGAACCACACAAGGAATCCCGTGTAGAAGATCACCACCGCGACCAAGACAAGCAGGTCGACGATCACGCTCAAGTCGTCAATGAACCCCATTTTTCTTCCTTCCCATCCGGTGGCGGATTGCGGCGTGACCCCAGCCGCTTTTGATAGACGTTTCGTAAGCACCAAATGGACGACCGGGAGGGCACGTCGTTTCCCTTCAGAGGGCGGAAACGCGGGACTCTGGCCTAGGTCAGGCCCACCCGAGAGGTGAACCTCCACAGGCTCGAAACAAAGAATCCGGGCCCCAAAGGTGCCCTCCCGGTAGTCGGGGCTCGTCTGGGTCCGCAGAACCCGCGCGGGGAGAGCACGCAGGCCCACCGTTGACAGTGTTCCGGGGTGAAAGAGGTCGCTCCTCCCGGCGAGGAGTTCCGAGCTCGGGCCCTTCCGCTGGCACGAACGGGCTGCCTGTTCGCCGAACGCGGAGGTTCATCGCGTTAAGCCGAGCACGCAATTGAATACTGCTCGAGAAGCTGTCCGCTGAGGTCGGAAATCGGCGGCGTCTCACTCTCACGGGGCTGAGGATAAGAGGACCGGCCCGTTCGCTCTACGTGGCCCTCGTTCGCCGTCGATTCCGGGCAGTCCTCTTCGATGTCGGGGGAACCCTGGTACGCGTGCCGGACATCTCGGCATGGGTCGAACAGGCACATCGGCTGAATCTCAGCTTCGGCCCGGAGGAGCTGGGGGATGCCTACGTGGAAATCCTCGCGGCAGTCGACCCAGAGCCGCCTTTAATGGACCGAAGCGGGGCAGTTCTGAACTTCTGGCGCCAGACGCTGTCGCGCGCGGCCAAGAAGAACGTCTCGGAGCAGGTTGCAGGCGAGTTCGTGGCCCGAGAAGGGGAGAATTCACTCCCCGTCCGGATATACGCGGACGCGCGAGGCTGCGTCGACGAGCTCCGCCGGGACGGGCGAAAGCTCGGGGTCATATCGAACTCGCGGGACGAGGCGAGGGTCCGGCAGGTCCTCCACCAAGCTGGGATTCTATCCTACTTCGACTCCGTTATCTCGTCGGGCACCGAAGGAATCGAGAAGCCGGACCCCGAAATATTTGTCCGTGCCGTGGAGCGATTGAACACGACGCCCGAGGAAGCCGTGTACATCGGGGATCTCGCTGAGATCGATGCCAAAGCCGCCGCGTCGGCCGGGTTGTTCGGCGTTTGGCTGAATCGGGATCGGTCGACCTTCGACGAGCGACTTCCGCAACTCTCTTCGCTGCTCGAGCTCCCAGCGCGCATCCGGCGCATCGAGCAGGGTCTCCGGTTTGACTGACGCACGCGCAACACTGGGCGAACGTCCTGCGACCCTGGTTCCGGAAGACCGCGGACCCGACCCCTTTTCTCCTCAGGAATACCACTCAACGCGTCCCAGCTGTTTCGGCGGAAATGCTTCCTCGGATTCGCCGCCGAAATTCGGTGGCTCGCCTCCTTGATCTCCGCGAAGGCGGCCTCTCCGAAGACTCCGGGCCCGATACCCGCGGCGTAGCGGGTTGCAGAGAGGTCGTCGTACGCCCTCTCCTTCGTTGACTTGAAGTGGACGGTTTCGCTCGGTCCAACCCGCATGGGAACCTATTACCGGCGTCACCTCCTGGGCTCCGACCTTCAACGGGTGTACGATCTTGCCTCGCCAAGAATCCGGCAGTACCTGAACGCCGAGGTCGAGAACGTTGTCGAGCGGGTCCGCGGTGCCGACAGGGTTCTGGAACTCGGCTGCGGTTACGGACGGGTTCTCCGAGAGATGGCTCCCCACGTAGGCCGTGCGTTCGGAATAGATATCGCGGCGGCCAATCTTCGGTCGGCATCTTCGTATCTCAGTTCTCTAAAGAACTGTGACCTTCTCCTCATGAACGCTGTCCGGTTGGCCTTCGCGGACGCACGGTTCGATGCCACGGTCTGCG
>CAZCNZ010000090.1:0-3383 GCA_964500245.1 uncultured Thermoplasmatales archaeon
CGATGCCGGCACTTTCCAGTCGCTCACGGATGCCATCTGGCCATGTCCCCTGCGCATGCGGTCGATGCGCCGCTCGCCATGCGCTATGTGTTTAGGGGCAGGCCGTCAATCAAGTCCGCAATATGCCGCGCAGCTCATCCCTCCGGCCTGTTCCGCGCCCTAGTTCTTCTTGTCTGTCGTTTGCGCCGGTGCCGGAGCATTTTTTTGCATTTCCTGGAGCTGACTTTCGAGCTGGGGCAGGCTGCTTACCAGCTCGCACCTTGCCTTGTCTTCTTCGGCTTCCTTCTTCACCTCTTCCCAGCGCTCTTTTGCATCCTCGACGGTCCAAGGGCGCTTTTTCTCCGGGTTGAATACCTGCGCTTTCACGAGGCTATCTAGCGACCTGAAATACTCTTCGAGATTAATAATGCGCTTGTGCAGCTGCTGATAAACGCTTTTGCCGTCCAGTTCGGTGCAATGCTTGAGTCCGTCGGCAAATGTTTGTTGGGCCATATGGGCGTCGAAGATTTTTCCCTTGAGTTCGTCGATAGCGGGAGTCTGCGCTCGCACCGCGGTATTGGGAGCAAGCAGCAAGAGCGCCAGAGCGATGCCGGCCAGGCTCGTCAACTCTGTCGGTAATCTCACGCCTTTACCTCGATGGCTGCGTCTTGCGTACTCCAGGTTGTCCTTAGCATCATACCGCCCCTTACTACATCAGCAAATCGGTGCTTGGTCGCGCGCCGGCCGCGATGTCTTCATGATTCGTTATCCATGGGGCGATCGGGCTGGGCCGGTTCCGTGCTTTCACCCTGTGTTGACCGGGTTTTGCTCTAATCGCCATGTTCCCGCCAAACCTCTTTTGAATAAGGTAAGCGGGACCATTGGGGATTCATTTTGCGCGCCCGCGTCAGCCTGAGCGTCATTGCATGCGCCTTGGCCGGTTCTGTCGGCTTGGCCGCCGCGCAAACCTACCCACCGCCGCCGGTGGATTATTACCCAGAGCCGCCGGCGCCTTATCCCGTGGATGAATTGCCAGCCTATCCGCCAATGGCACCTCCGCGCGGTGCCGCAATCGAACCGGCGTACGGGACGTATGGCGGTGCGCCACCGGTGTATCGCGACGCATACGGCACGCCGTTGGCCCCATACCGCGGCGGCTATGGCCAGCAAATAGATGGATACCCTCCTCCCGGGCGACCTTATTTCGTCCCGGCGGACACAATGCCTCCGCAGCCGCTGCCAAGTCTCGGCGGTGGGCCGATTTCGCGGCCGTCGGCCAATGTTGGTGGCTCGGTTGATGCGACCGGCTCGACCCGCGATCCGGCAGGCACTGGAAGCGGACCGGGCGCAGATCGCGCGACCGTGATCGCCGCGCTGCCGCCGGAGGAGCGCCCGGAACAGGGGCCGCCGCGCGCGCTGCCGCCGCAGTTTCACCGCCAACTGGTCGATTACAGGACTTCGGAGCCGGCAGGCACGGTGATCATCGACACTCCGCACACCTATCTTTATCTGGTGCGCGGCGACGGCAAAGCGTTGCGCTACGGCATCGGTGTCGGCCGCGAAGGCTTTACCTGGTCAGGCACCGAGCGCATCAGCCGCATGAGTGAATGGCCGGATTGGCATCCGCCCAAGGAGATGATCGAGCGTCAGCCATATCTGCCGCGATTCATGGCCGGCGGGGAAGGCAATCCGCTGGGCGCGCGCGCACTATATCTCGGTAGCACCGTGTACCGTATTCACGGCACCAACCAGCCGTCGACCATCGGCAGCTTCGTTTCGTCAGGCTGTATCCGGCTGACCAACGAGGACGTCGAGGATCTTTACGGTCGCGTGAACATCGGCACCCGTGTCGTTGTTTTGCCCGGGTCGCCGCCGGCCTCTGCTTCTGCGCAAGGTCCGGTTACCAGGTAACGCGGCACTGAGGATCAATCGCCCGGCCAGCCCGAAGCCGCGGCTTTGTTGTTATTTTTCACGTTGGTTTTTGGCCGACTCAAGCTAATGTCGCTGCGAATCGGTGCGCCGGTATTGTGCGGCGATCCGGCAATGCGTTGCCTGTCGGTCTGTCTTGGCGCACGGGCCTGTGCCTGCGCGATGATTTCTCGCTCAACGTAACGCGTGTTCTGGGGCTCGCGCGGGCGTGCTGCGAGGTCGAATGTTTCCCAACGTCCGTCTGCTGATAGCGGCGATCATTGCATCGGTGGTGACGCTGACCTGCGGCTTCGGCATCTTCGCCGCGTTCCGCGTCAACCATGAGCCACTCGCGCGTTTGCCGGCGGGCGCTGCGCCGTTGCGGTTCGCCGCCGATCAGACTGCCGCGTTATCGGTTGCCGCTACTGAAGCGTTCGATCATCGTTTTCCGGCTGTCGAGGCAACGAGCAACGGTGGCGCAACCACTTTGGCCCCTGCGGCAGCCGAGCCGCCCGAACAGGCGGCGACGAAGAGCGAGCCGTCGGCAGAGGGTCCTGCGCCCGGCGCGCCGTTGGAACCTGCGGCGCCGCTGGAAGGTCAGGCGAGTGCATCGGAGGAGGTTCTCCCCGACTCCGTCGTCACGGTTGGGAAAACATCTCCCGATGTCCGTGCGCAGGCGAGTGAACCCGCTCCTGTCTCGGGACCGATCGTTACGGTGATTGAGCCGTCGACCGCTCCGGGTGGTCCGAGCGCGCCAGCGCCGGTTCGGGCGGCGGTTGCGCCCGCGGAAGCGGTGTCAGCGGACACTGCTTCGGAATCCACAGCAAAGAAACGCGCGCGGCTCGCGAAGAGGCCCTACGGATCTGCGACCGCCAGCGCCGCGTTCAACCCATACGCACAGAATTGGTCCTATCTGCAGCCGCATTTTTTGACGGCGCCGCCGCCGTATCCACCACCGCAGCCGGTGATGATTAGGCGTCACCGCGTTGCGTCTGAAAAGCCGGCGCACGAAAAGCCAGCGAACGAAAGGCCGGCGAAACAAAAGCCGGCGAACACGACCTCCGCCATTGGCGGGCCACTGGTCAGCCCGGCCCACCAGTGAGCCATCGCCGCGGTATTGACCCCGCGCGCCACTTACCCTCACGTCTTCAGCCTGGGCCCGCATAAGGGCATGGATGCCAGCCGAAGTCCGGGGCATCGTCATTCAGAACGTCGCGCGGCCGATGCTTCCCCTTTCAGTCCTCGACCTATCTCCCGTTACGACGGCTACACCGGGATCACTTGCACTGCGTCATTCGCTCGATCTGGCGCAGCTCGCTGATCGGCTCGGCTACACGCGCTACTGGCTGGCCGAACATCACAATCTTGCGAGCATCGCCAGTTCCGCGCCCGAGATCATGATCGGCCGGATCGCGGCACTGACGACGCGTATCCGCGTCGGCTCCGGCGGCGTGATGCTGATCAACCACGCACCGCTGATGGTCGCGGAGCGGTTC
>CAZCNZ010000091.1:0-5041 GCA_964500245.1 uncultured Thermoplasmatales archaeon
ATCACCCTCGCTCGCGAAGAAGACCGGGTGGAACGTTCGGTGGGCCGAGAGGCCCGCGCCGCGGAGTCGTTCGTGCCGGTGCCCGACTCGCCGCTCGAGGCCCACCTCGCCGCCTGGGAGCGCGCTCGGAGGGCCCTCAACGACCTCCATGCGGCGCTTCGTCACACGGTCGAATCCGAAGCGAAACGGCAGGTCCCGAACTTGGCGGCGGTCGTCGGAGCTCGAACGGCGGCACGCCTGGTCGCTGCGGCCGGCGGCGTGAGGGCCCTTGCTCGAATGCCCTCCTCCCGGATCCAGTTGCTGGGTTCTCGGCGTCGCCCCTCGCCCGAGCGGGGTCCTCGATACGGGGTCCTCTACCGCGCGGACCGTCTCCAAGAACTGCCGGTCGGCCGGCGGGCGGCCTACGCTCGCAGCCTCGCAGCGCTGGCCGCGATCGCCGTTCGAGCGGATGCGACGACGCGGCACGACATCAGCCCGACGCTCCTTGAGCGGCGCGACCGGAGGGTGGAGACCCTCCAGCGGAGGAGAGGATGAGACCCGGCCGCGCCTACCGGCCTGTCGCCCGCTCTCCGCGCCTGGTCGAGACGACGCGGGGGGATCGACGCGAACTCTGGACCGAAGCCGTCGGGGATTTCCCTCCCGTCTACGGAGAGCGTTGGACGGAAGTCGGTGGTCGGAGATTCCGGCTCTTCGAGCCCGGCCGCTCCAAGCTCGCGGCAGCGATCGTCCGCGAATGGGCGGGGGACCTCCCCGCGCCGGGCGAGCGGTGGCTGTACCTCGGGGCGGCCAGTGGGACGACGGCGTCGCATGTCGCCGACCTGGTGGGGCCGGAAGGGCGAGTCTACGCCGTCGAGCGGAGCGTGCGACCGTTCGCGCGGCTCCTCGCGCTCGCCGACCGCTGGCCGAACCTGCGACCGATCCTCGCGGACGCGCGAGAAGCGCGGGAGTACGGGGACCTCGTTCCGCCGGTGGACGGCGTGTATGCCGACATCGCGCAACCGGACCAGCTCGCGATCGTCCTCGCGAACGCCGAACTGTTTCTCGCCTCGGAAGGAGCTCGTCTTCTGGTCGCACTGAAGACTCCGAGCATGGGTCGTGGTCGCTCCGCCGTCGCCCACCGGGAGGCGTCCGAAACGGCCCTAGCCGAGTTCGCGTCGCTCGTACCTTCGGTATCGCTCGAGCCGTTCCACCGGGGCCACTTCATGGTCGGGGGTCGATGGGGCCGGGCGTCGAAACTCCCGCTCGCGAGGAGCGTCCGCCCTACGACGCGGGCCGGGAGACGCCGCGGGCGATCAAGACGGTAACGACGTCCTCGTCTGCGAGGATGTGCTCTCGGCCGACGGTCTGACCGGGGAAGCGGGCGCTGCGTCCCCACACCTGAGCGGCCTTGAACCCCCGGTCGAGTTCCCCGGGGAGCTTGCGCAATAGCCCGGCGACCGAGTCGCCCATCCGGAGGATCACGGGCTCTTCCCGGTCTGGCGGTCGTCCGGGCGGTTTCACATAGATCCGGATGAACCTGAGCGCGGTCCCGATCCGGTCCACGAGCGTGTCGAGTCCGGCCCCGGTCCGAGCGGAGATGAAGATCGGCTCGTACGGCAGTAGGCTCGCGGCGAGCGCGGTCCGCTCGGCCGGGGTCATGAGCTCGGCCTTGTTGACGGCCATGATGGCGAGCAGATAGACCCGGTTCCCGGCCAGGACATCGATCAGCTGGTCCGCGGTGGCGTCCTCGCGGAAGACGATCGACCCGTTGTGAAGTCCGAACTCTCGGGCGATCTGCGCCGCCCCTCCCCCGGCGAGGTGGGAAAGGCGAACGGTGCTCGAAACCGTCAGCCCACCCCGGTCCGATTTCTGAATGACTATCCGCGGTGGCCGCTGGTTGATCCGTACGCCGGCGCCCTCGAGTTCGGCGGTCAAGGCCCGCAAGTTCGGGTGCTCGGGGTCGATGAGGAAAAGCACGAGGTCCGTGGCGCGGACGACCGAGAGGACCTCCCGACCTCGGCCCCGTCCGCGCGACGCGCCCGGGATGAGGCCCGGCATGTCCAGGATCTGGATCGATGCCCCTCCCCAACGGAGCATTCCCGGGATGATCGAGACCGTCGTGAAGTCGTACGCGGCGGTCTCGCTGTCCGCGGCCGTGAGCCGGTTCAGAAGCGTCGACTTTCCCACCGACGGGTACCCCACCAGTCCGACGGTGGCGTTCCCGCTCTTGCGGATCGAATAGCCAACCCCTCCTCCCTTCCCTTTGGCTCGGGTTTCGCGCTCGAGCCGGAGGACCGCCAGCTTCGCCTTGAGCCGGCCGATGTGGAGCTGGGTCGCCTTGTTGTACGCGGTGTTCCGGATCTCCTCCTCCACCGCGGTGATCTGCTCTTCCAAGGCGGACATGCGAATCGGGACGGACTCCGGCTATCGGGGGCGTCCCGGATACTTGAGACTGACGCGGCCGGCCATCTTCCACGTTCCGTGGGCCGAGGTATTCCCTACCCTCAGCTTCCGCCTCGCAGGTCGTGCGTACGCGGACGAGCCGACCTCCCGACGGCGAACGTTTGCCGGAGTGGCAATGGATTGCCTCGCCCCGGTGCGCCGACCCGCCGGTCGGTGCCGCGCTGGCGCGGGCTCGGCTCGCTGCCACGCTTCGCGTGGGACATGGGCTCAACGCTGCCTTCGATCTCCGCGTCGTCGCGGACTCGGCCCCCCTCCTGCGCCTCGCCCCATCGAACGTTCGGACGGCGAGATGGATCACCCGAGTACTGCTCCCCGCGTACCCAAGGAACTCTTGGGCAGCCCGCTCGGCGCCGAGTCGCTTCTCCGGAGGCGAACTCTATTGGGGTCGGAGGGTCCGCGCCTGGCCCGACCCTTTCCGCGATGCCACGAGCGGCCCATCGGCCACGGGCCACCTCGCGCTCGCGATGACGAACCTGCCCCTTGGGGTCGGGGTGCACTGGCATTTCGAACCAAGCCCCGCCGCGTGGACTCGCTCTCTTTCGTTGAGGGGCCGGGACACGGATCGTCGGGCCCTCGCCGAGCCGACGATGGCCCATCGACGCCTTTCGCCGTCTCGCCCCGACGTTCCGCAGGAGCCTCCCACGGTGCCGCTGTTCTGGCGGGTCTCGGTTTCGCTCAAACTTCCTCCTGCTCTCGCTTCCACCGATCACCTCAGTGGGGATGTTCGACGCGCGATCGAAGGAGCCCTGCGGTCCGCCCGCGGGAATGGAGTCCGCTTTCGTCGGAGGTGGAGTTGCCTCTCGTGGCACGAGCCCTGGTTCCCGCTCACGGAGGAGGAACTCACGTACGTCCTTCCGGGGCCGGCGGACGACCCGCCGGTTCCGTCCCGAGCGACCCACGAAGGAGGGCCGATCCTTCCCCTCGGGCGGTCCGACTCCGGCTGCGTGGTCGGGCCGGTCGTTGAGCCGAACCAGGGTCGCCATGTCGCCGTCCTCGGGGAGACCGGGATGGGGAAGAGCGCGACTCTGATTGCCGTGGCACGAAAGGCGGCCGCCTACGGAGGCGTCGTGCTGTTCGACCCTCTCGGAGAAACGGCCGAGGGGTTCGTGGACGGCCTCGAGTCCAATGCTCGGCGGGACCGTCTCCTGTGGGTCTCTCCCAAACGCGGGGGTGCGGAGATCAACGCCCTCGAGGGCATCGGGGACCGGTCCGGAGATCCGGTGCTCTCGGACCGACGGCTCACCGACCTGGTCCACGCGCTTCGGAGAGTCCGGTCGGGGCGCTACGACTCCAAGTACTGGGGACCCCGGCTTGAGGAGATGCTGACCCGCGCGTTGAACGCCGCCGCGGCGTTTCCCTCGGGCACGCTGGTCGATGCCCACACGCTTCTCGCGACCGGCGGCCGCACGCGTCGGGTCGTCCCTTCTGAGGCTCAGGACGCCGTACGCGAACTCGCGGACCGAGTGCGAGAACGACCCGAGGATGCCGAGGGCGCGCGCCGTTTGCTGTACGAGGTCGTGCGGAGTCCGGTGTTGCGCCGGATGCTATGCGAACCCGAACCTCGACTTCATGCCTCCGAACTCGTGGCCCCGGGCCGGATCGCCGTGGTATCCGGCGACGCCTCCAAAGTGGGCGAATCGACCGCGCGCTATCTTCTTGCCGTCTATCTCGCCCTGGTTTGGTCGGAACTGTTGGCACGATCCCCTCGCTCCAAGACGTTCGTGATCCTCGACGAGTCCCAATGGTTCTCCCACGAGAGCCTGGCCGAGATGCTGCGGCTCGCTCGCCGGCGGAACGTACACGTGGTGCTCGCGACCCAGACGATTGGATCGCTACCGGAAGGGGTGGACGAGGCCGTGTGGACGAACGTATCGGACTTCGTGGCATTCCGCGGTTCGCCCGAGGAGGCGCGTGAATTCGCCCGCGCGACGAGCGGCGTTTCCGTCGAGGACCTTCTCGCTCTTCCCCGGGGCCACGCCGCGGTTCTTCTGGGAAAGGGGAACACGGTCGCGTGGGTACGGACCGTCGGGCGGCCCCCCGCCGCCCCTCGCGAATGGGGTGACGAAGAATGCGTTCCGATGACCTCGGCAGAATCCCCGGCCCCGGGGAGCTCTTCGGTCGACCCATCCTCGGCGACCGTCGAGAGCGTTCTCGCGTGGATACGCTCGCGGGCCCTCCTCCTGAGCCCGGAAGAGAGTCTGCGAGTGGACCTTGCCGAACTGCGGAAATCCGTCGACCCCGCTGGCCGTGCCGTCCGAGAGGCGGGAGCGATTCTCGGCCGTGCCGGCGCGATCCGCTCGTCGGTGCGAGCCCCCGCCGGCTCAGCGTGGATTCTCGACCCGGCCCGGATTCCCTCGGCCCCGCCGGTTCCGGCAGGTCCGTCCGACCCCGGTGATGCCGAAGGTCCACAACCCTCTTAGGGACGGAACGGCTCGTTTCGTCGATGGATGTTCCGCCGGTGCCACCGTCGCCCTCGCCGGCGGATGGGTTGCTCCCGCCCGCGACCGTCCTCGACCGCTGCCCGGCCGGGATCGAGGGGCTCGACAGCATCCTCGAGGGAGGCATCCCCCGCGGGAACATGGTCCTCGTGGCGGGCAGC
>CAZCNZ010000092.1:0-3476 GCA_964500245.1 uncultured Thermoplasmatales archaeon
ATGCCTCCGGCAGACGCGTGCGCCAGCTACCAGACGCTGTACCGCTCTTTGGCGGAATTCGAAGCGGATTTGCACCAGCACATTCACCTGGAAAACAACATCCTGTTTCCCCGGGCAATCGAGATGGAGAAGAAGCAGTAGGGGCGATTTTCTTACCTCGGCATTGCTTAGAAGTAGAGCTTAAGCGCCAGTTGCAGCTGGCGCGGGGCGTTGCAGGTATAGAAAATCATGCCGAAATTGGGATCACAAAAGCCCGTGTCCGGTCCGCAGAACTGCGGGTGATTGAAGGCATTGAAGCTCTCCAAGCGAAACTCGAGCCGCATTCCCTCGCGAATCCTGCCCATGCTGAACTCCTTAAAGACGGATAGATCAGCGTTCTCGGCGCCCGGTTGGCGCACAGCGCCCCAGGTTCGCGGGGCGTCACCCAGCGTGTAGTTTGCCGGCTGCGCGAAGAAAGCGCTGCCGTCACTGCTGGTGAAGTATTGCTGGATCCACTGCGAGTCCTTGCCGCCGGCACGATGCGGCGTGCCAACTATGTCGGGGCGTTGCGGCCCGTAGGTTGGAAGGCTGGTGGATATGTATAGGCCGGGGACAATTGGGCGACCGTTGTTGAAACGCCAGATGCCGTTGGTGCGCCACCCACCCACGACGGCATCGAGGACCGGGTGCAGATTCCCTCCAATCCACTTGCCGCGTCCAATGGGAAGCTCGTAGGTGTAACTGAACTGCAGCACCTGCGGGATATCGAAGGAAGAAAGACTACGCTCGCCGCCGGGATTGTTGGGATCCTGCAGGCTGGCGAAGCTGCCCAGCCAAATGTTGTTCGTGCTAGTGAGGGAGGCGTCATCAATGGATTTGGAAAAGGTGTACGTCGCCAGAAACTCCAGGCCGTGCGAGAAGTTTTTCTCCGCCCGCACTTGCAAGGCGTTGTAGATTGCGTTGGCGATGGGCGGTTCGTCACCGTTGAATCCCCAGAGAAATTGCGGGTGAGGCAACATCAACTGGTATTCCTGCAAGTAGGGATTTGCCAAAAGCGGATTGGTCGGATCCGTAATCAATTGCGACGCATTGGAAAGCGTGGGATCAGTGAACGGACTGTTGACGTACGTATTGAGGCACGTGATTGTAAGGGTCTGGCATGGATTGTTTGGGTTGGGACCGTTGATGGGCAGACTTTCTATCGAGGAGCCCAGGTGGTTCAAGGCGCCGGCGTTGGCGAAGTAAAGGTGGGTGCCCTTCTTGCCGATGTAGGAGACATCCAACACCACGCTTCCTGGCAGTTGATGCTGTACGCCGAGACTCCAGCTCTGTTCGTTCGGCACCTTGTCGCTGATGTTGCGGATAGGGCCGAGGGCTTGGAAGCCGACGTCGTTCATTAACCCAAGGCTGCTGCCTACTGGCTGAACCGGTCCGTTGGGATAAGGATTGCTCATGCGCGCGGCCGGCGTGGCTCCGTCGCCGTGGAACGACGCTATCAGGTAAGTCAGTTGATCGTAACCTTGCTGGCCAATTCCTGACGTTCCAGCCACGGCTCCTCTCCAGGCCGAGAAATAGATGCCATAACCCCCGCGCACGACCGTGTTGTGAAGAAGCTTGTAGGCAAAGCCAAAACGAGGCTGATAGTTGTTGTAGGTCGGAGCATATGAATAGCGATCGTTGGAGTTGGCAAACCTCTCACCGCCGAGAAGATTCTTCCCGTACAAGGTAATCGGTGATGTGGCATTGGGGTCGACCCAATTCAATTCGTTGTGCCGCTCGGTGCGCGGCATGACCACTTCGTAGCGCAGTCCTAGATTCAGTGTCAGCTTATCGTTCGTTTTCCAGTTGTCCTGAACGAAGCCGCCGGCCTCGAAATTCTGGCTGGCCACCGAGTTGGGAATCTCGTACATGCCGCAGCAGTCGTTCGGCTGCGCGCCGATCAGGAAGCTCGCCATGCCATCTCCCCCGATGGGGACGCAGACCGTGCTCGCGCCGGGAACGCACGTGGGATCGTAGTTCGCCGTTCCTGTCTGATCGAAGCTGTAAACTCCTCCCGGAGCATAGTTGGGCTGAGTGTAGTCGAGCCGATGCATGCGCCCTTCGGCGCCAAACTTCAATTCGTGCGATCCCTTCACCCAGTTCAAGGTTCCAATCAGATGGTGCGTTTCCTGACCCAGTTTGGCGTAGGTCCAGGGATTAGTGCCGATGCTGTAGTACGAGGCAGGTGAGTATCCGCCCCCGATACTGACTGACGGAAACCAGTTGTAGCCCGAATCCTTCATGTACTGGGGTTCACCGATCGCGTCCACCGGGGATGTGTTTTGGTAGGTGGCGGGTACTCCGCCGTAGAAATACGTTCCGCGCGAGAGACCGTAGGAAACCGTCAACAAGATTCTGGGATTGAAGGTGTGGGTGTCGTTGATGGCGACCATATGCGCGCCGGCAGTAGTGGGCCCGCTGCCGCAGGGATCGGCGGCATTGCCGAAGCAGTTGAAGGAACCTGCCTCGTTATAGTCGCGCGAATATTTGCCGCTCAGCAGGTTCTTCTGGTTAAAGCGGTGGTCAATCTTGAGGTCCCACTTGTCATCCCGGCTCGTCACCGATCCCGACTCCACCCGATTGACATATGGGTTGTAACTTGCGTTGCCCACGTTCACGTTAGGTTCCGGAAAGTAACTCATCAGCTTCTTGGCGACGGGGTCGATCAGATTTCCCTGACCGCTAGGCAGGCGGTAAGGGGCCCCCGCGGGATTGGTCGCAAGGACTACGTTGCCGGGATGGTTGGCGTCCACCGTGCTGCTGTAAGTGGCGAGATTGTTGAACGGAATAAAAGCCGCCTGATTCCGCCGCGCGCCTCCAACGTTCGGATCATAGACCCCGGCGTATGGATCCCAGAGTTGACCGGCCGGATCGGAGCACTTCCCCGTCTTGTCGAACGATGCGCCTGGTGCGGGTCCATTGGGGCCGTCCCCGCCACAGAGCTCGCCGAAATCGCCTTTGCGCTCGGCATCACTAGGCACGGCATAGAAGACCGGCCCTGCCTCATCGTCCTCGCGCGTGCCTTCGTAATCAAAGAAGAAGAATGTCTTATTTTTGAAGATTGGCCCGCCGAATGTTCCGCCGAAATTGCTGCGCCGCAGCCCGGGGATCGGAATTCCCTGCTGGTTGTTGAACCAGCTATTGGCGTCGGTCTTGTAGTAGCGCTGAAACTCGTACAAGCTTCCGTGATAGCTGTTCGTGCCTGAGCGCGTAACCATGTTGAGAATGGTGGCACCGGTGAAGCCGTATTCGGCGCTGAAATTCGTTTCCTGCACGTTGAATTCTTCTACAGCGTCAACTGAAGGCGTGTACGTGTCCACGCGGATGCCGCTGTTTTGCTCATAATTGGTGGTGGTCACTCCATCGATCAGAATGTCCGCGGTGGCGTTGCGCGTGCCGTTGGAGATGAAATTGTTGGCTGAGCAACCGATGCACGAGGCGTCCACTTCGGTAACGCC
>CAZCNZ010000093.1:0-4133 GCA_964500245.1 uncultured Thermoplasmatales archaeon
GCGCTGGAAGACGAATGGCACGTCAGCGAGCGCGCGCGCCTTCTCGTGGAGCTCCTTCACTCCCACACCTACGCCACGGACCCGGATCAGGTCGGCGTCCGTGGGTCGGCCGAGGAGGACCGGGCCGCAGGCGAGACGTACTTCTTCCACAACTTCCAGATCGTCGAAGGGTACTCCGCGCTCGCGCGCCGGGTCGCGGAGGGTCTGGGACCCGTTTTCCGGTTCGGCCGCAATGTGACGCACGTGCTTCGGACCGAGGAAACCGTCCGGGTCCGCGCCCGCACCTCGGACGGCGAGGAGGAGGAGTACGTCGCCCCGACCGCTGTGATCACGATTCCCCTCGGGGTGTTGAAAGCCGGCGCGGTCGAGTTCGACCCTCCGCTTCCCGAGAGCAAACGGCGGGCGATTAGGCGGATCGGGTTCGGGGAAGGCTACGCGCTTTCCATGCGGTTGAACGGGGGAACGATGCGTTCCCGTCTCGGTAACTTCTCCCTCCTCTGGGGCGGCACGGCGAGCACCTTCTATCGACCGACCGTCGGTCTCCGCTCCCCCGTGGAGGTCCTGACTGCGTTCACCGTCGGTCGTGAGGCTCGACGACGAGCGAATCTAGACCGGGACGGTCTCATCGCCGCTACCGTCGCGGAGTGGGCCGAGGTGGTTCCGGACGGCGTCACGCTAGGGAACATCGAGGAATCGGACGTCCACCTTTGGTCGCTCGACCCGTGGACCCGGGGCGCGTACTCCTATCTTCCTCCGGGCGCCTCGCTCGCGGACCGACGGGAACTCTCGAACCCAGTCGACGGTCGCCTCTTCTTCGCCGGGGAGGCGACGAATCTGACGGGAGAATCGGGAACGGTGTCCGGCGCGATCGCGAGCGGTCAGAGGGCGGCCGGGGAGGTCCTGCAGTCGCTCGGCCGGTCTCCTCGCATCGCGTGAACCGCCACCGTATAGTACTAGGCCGAGCGAGTGGACCATCATGGGCCTCTGTGACGTCCGGTCCGCGTTCCGCCACGCTATCCCTGCTGGGTACTTCTCGCACTACGAGGTCTCCGACATCAACGAGGATTGCACGGTTCCGGCGGAGTTCCGATGCGCGGTCCGAGGGATGGAGCGCGGAAACCACCGGGAGGGAGCCGAAGTGAAGGAAGTGGAGTTCTGTGTGCATCACCTCCACGCCTTCGAAGAGGTCGACAAGAGGCTCCGTGGCCTTGGCTGGGCGCCCGCCCTCCACGGGCCCCCTGTGCCGATTCCCGCGGCATGACCACCCGGCGGAAGGTTCCGCGGCGCCACGGTCGCCCACCTTATCGCGTCGTCCTGGTGCACGGAGGCCCGGGCGCGCCCGGGAGTTTGGAAACCGTGGGTCGCGAGCTCTCCCATGGGATGGGAGTGCTCGAGCCGTGGCAGAGTGCGCGCACGGTGGCCGGCCAAGTCACCGAACTTCGACACCAAATCGAGGCCCACGCAACGCCTCCGGTGATCCTTGTCGGGCATTCATGGGGGGCTTGGCTCGCAATCCTGGTCGCGACCAGACACCCCAAGCTCGTCCGGCGCCTGGTCCTCGTCGGTTCGGCTCCGTTTCGGGCCCGCGACGCGGTCGGAATCGATCGACGACGATGGCTGCGAATCTCACCGATGGAACGCCGCGAGCTCGAGGACCTCTGGAAGACGGCGTCCGACCCCCAAAGGACCCTCAGCTCGAGGTCTATGCATCGGATCATGGAGATCTTCGAGGTCTCCGACTCCTACGAGCTCCTCCCACATCGGTCGACGCAATCTCGATTCGAGCCTCGCGTCTTCTTCACGGTCTGGCCTCAGGCCGAGCGGCTGCGACGCTCCGGCGCGCTCGAACGGTCGCTCCAACGAATTCGGGTTCCCGTTCTCGTGCTCCACGGGCGATACGACCCGCACCCGGTTCGCGGCGTCGTCGCGCCCCTCCGGAAGGCCGGGGTCGACGTGCGGGTCGTCCTGCTCGACCGATGCGGTCATGCGCCGTGGTGGGAGCGCCACGGCCGCGCGCCGTTCTTCCGAGAGCTTCGGCACGAGATCCGCTGTCCCTAGGGAGTCGAACGCTCAAGCAGGTGATGCGTTCGCCCGCCTCGCGGTGCTGACGCGCGTGTCCCCTTCCGGGGACACCACTACACGTAGAGATTGTCCGTGTAGCAGTAGTACCGCCCGTACTGCGGGATGTACGTGGTCGGCTTGCCGCACTTGGCGCAGAACGGAGCCGCGGGGGCCGCCGCAGGGGGAGCTGCCGGAGGCGGTGCGGCTGCGGGGGCCGCCGGGGGTGGAGCGTAGGCCGGCGCGTAACCAGGCGGCGGGGCACCGCCCTGCATCTGGTTGCGTTGCCACGTGATCAGCGGGTCGAACTTCAGCCAGGCAATCAGGATTAGGATGCCAATGACAAACCAGCCCAGGATAAAGCCGATGATCATCCAGATCAGCGTCTTGGACTTTGCCGCTTCGTACTGGCGTCGATCCACCATCGCGGAGATTTCCTTCAATTGCACGTAGATGATGATGTCGATGACCGCTCCGATGAAGGCAAAGGCTCCGAAGCCCGCGAAAACGCCCGCCCCAATCGCAGCCAGGGCTGCGATCACCGCGATGCCGATTATGAGGAGGATAATCGCGAGAATCAGCGCTAGGATTCGCGCGATGTGCAGCATCGACTTGATCGACGCTGCCTCCGGGGGTTCTGCCGCCATCATCGGTGCCGCATACCCTGCTGGTGCGCCCATGGAACTCCGCGCCCCCATCGGAATCCCCTCTTAAGACTCTCGTCTTGTCGGACCGGCCGGCAAAAGACTCCAAATCGGGACTTTTCTCCGCCCGAGGGGGTCCACCGTGGGGGGTGGCGGTCGGACTGCTCTCAAATACGCGCCTTCGGTTTCTTTTCTCGTGACTTCCTCCGACCCGCCGCTTCCGTTCGAGCCGTTCAAAACGAAGGTCGTCGAACGTATCCCCAACCCGACCCGCCGCCAGCGGGAGGCGGCCCTCGAGCGGGCAGGGTTCAACCTGTTCAGCCTCCGCTCCGACGAAGTCCGCATCGACCTCCTGACCGACTCGGGAACCGGCGCGATGAGCGACCGGCAATGGGCCGCGATGATGGTCGGGGACGAGACGTACGCCGGGAGCCGGAACTTCGCCCACTTCGAGGCGAAGGTCCACGACATCACGGGATTCCCTCACATCGTTCCCGCCCATCAGGGGCGGGCAGCGGAGCACCTCCTGTTCTCCACGCTGTGCCGGCCCGGTTGCATCGTGCCGAACAACATGCACTTCGACACGACCCAGGCCCACGTCGTGCACGCCGGGGGAACGCCCGTGAACCTCGCGGGAGCCGAGGCGTACGACGCGGTGAGCGACTATCCGTTCAAGGGGAACGTCGACACGGCGGCGCTCGAGAAGTTGCTCACCGTCGAGGGGAAGGAGCGGGTCCCGCTCGTCATGGTGACGATCACCAACAACACGGGCGGCGGACAGCCGGTCTCGCTCGCGAACTTCACCGAGGTCGTCCACGTGGCCCACTCCCACGGGGTGCCGGTCTACCTAGACATGTGCCGCTGGGCCGAGAACGCCTACTTCGTCCGGGAGCGGGAGCCGGGGATGGGCTCGAAGACCATCCCCGAGATCGGTCGCGCGTTCTTCGACCTCGCAGACGGCGCGACGATGAGCGCAAAGAAGGATGGCCTCGTCAACATCGGCGGATTCGTCGCGGTCCGGGATGCTGCGCTCGCCGAGCGCCTCAAGGAGGCGCTCATCCTCTTCGAGGGGTTCCCGACGTACGGTGGCCTCGCCCGACGCGACCTCGAGGCGATGGCGGTCGGTCTCGAGGAGGGCATGGACCTCGCCTACCTCGAACATCGGATCGGTCAGATTCGGTATCTTGGTGCGCTGCTCGACCGGAAAGGGGTCCCGTTCCTTCACCCGGTAGGAGGCCACGCGATTTACCTCGACGTGGACCGGTTCCTTCCTCACCTCCACGACGACGACCTTCCCGGACAGGCGCTCGCGGTCGAGCTCTACCGGGAAGGAGGGGTCCGGACGGTCGAGGTCGGCTCGATCATGTTTCCGGCCGGTGGGCAATCCCAGCGACCTCTCGAGCTCGTCCGGATGGCGATTCCCCGCCGGGT
>CAZCNZ010000094.1:0-3090 GCA_964500245.1 uncultured Thermoplasmatales archaeon
TCGACCGCCAGCAGAAGGCCCGCGCGCTCGAGCTCCGCGCCGCCACCAAGACGCAGAAGACGGCCGAGTTGAAGGTCAAGGTCGACCGGTACGTGGAGACCGCGCGCCTCGAAGAGCAGGAGGCGATCGCGTACCGCCAGCGGGCGGACCGGCTGCAGATGGTCACGGAGCACGACGTCGCGGACCACCTCAAGGCGACCGCGACCGACGCGAAACCTCCGGCGGACGAGCCCCCGCCCTCGCTATGAAGCTCATCGTCACCGTCGGAATGCCCGGTTCGGGCAAGGACGAGCTCGTCGGCGTCGCCCGGTCGATGGGCCTCGCGACCCTCAAGATGGGCGACCTCGTCCGGGACGAGACCCGCCGTCGGGGTCTTCAGGTCACGAACGCGAACGTCGCCCGCATCGCGTCCGAGGAGCGCGACAAGCACGGCGCCGGGGTCTGGGCGCAACGGGCGATCCCGAAACTCACCGAGACGAGGATGCTCGTCGACGGATGCCGCTCGGACGCCGAGGTGACGGTGTTCCGGCATAACTTCGGCGACCTGTTCGTCCTGGGGATCTTCGCCTCGCCCGAGACCCGGCACGACCGCATGGCGAGCCGCAGCCGGTCGGACGACGCGACCGACCTCCAGGAGTTCTACGACCGCGACCGGCGGGAACTCAAGTGGGGGATCGGCAACGCCTTCTCGCTCGCGGACGGCATGCTGGTCAACGAGGGCTCGCTCGACGACTTCCGCCGGGCCGGTCGCGCGATGCTCGAGCGGATACTCGCCCGCGAAGAGTGAACCGCCGCCGCTGCCTCCGTCACGGGGGCGCGGCGGAGGGCCCCTGGGCCAACAGGTCGCGCACCGAATCGAAACGCTCCCGGTCGACCACGACCGCGAGGGGCCGCCGCTCCGCCGTGAGTGCGGGGACCTGCCGAGCGAGATACCAATCGCGCGCGGCGGCGAACTTCTGGGAGCCCCGGCCGGAGGCGACCTCGTGGTCCCACTGGAGGGCGAACTCATCCGGGGTCGACGGCGTGGGGGGACTCCGCGAGACCTTCCGTTCCCGGACCGTTCGACGGACGAGCTCCACGTACCCGATGTGCTCCGCGAACAGCGCGGCGGTCTGGTCGTCGTCGGGGTCGAGGGGCACCGCCGGCACGCCGCCGGCGTGCGCCCAGCGCAGCACCTCCACGAACGACGGGTTCGGGACCCGTACCTCCCCGAATCGGACCAGCCCCCGGACCTCGCTCGACTCGGTGTTCGTGAGGGGGACGACGGGCTCGGCCTCTGCGAGGACGAAGTAGTCGCGCAGGCTCTGAAGTTCCCCGCTCGATAGGCCTAGGCCGACCTGTGCCGGTGCGAACGATTCGAGCTCCGTCAGCACCTGGGGAACTTCGGTGGTCAGCCCTCGCACGGGAGCGACCAGAAGGAGTCCCGGAGTCTGGGCGAAGCGCGCGGTGATCACGGGCCTTCCCGTTCGGTGATCTCCTCGATGAGCTCGTCCGGGTCGCGGTGGCGACGCAACTCGGTGATGGTCAGGATCGGGAGGCCGGCGATGGCCGCACGCGGTGCCGGGTCGCGGACGACGAACAGTGCGTGCCCCTCGGCGACCCTCGCGAGACCGTGGAGCACCTCGGCCCGGTGGAGCGCGGTCCGAAGGCTCCCTGCGGCGGCCAAGAGTACGTCGGGAGTGCGGGCGAGCGCGTCGAACGGCGCGCGTACCGTCACGGTGACCTCGAGCCCCATCCCGTCGAGTTGCCGCAGGACACCGTCGCGAAGCGCGTCGCCCGTGCGCGGAAGGGGCCGGCCCGTCTCCTCTTCCTCCTCGTCCTTTTCCTCCTCGGCGGTGTCCGCGTCACGGACCCGGGCGGTCCAGTCGAAGAGGTCAATCGGCCGAACGATCGTCTCTCCGAGGAACGTCTCGATTCGTTCGACCACCAGCGCTTCCGCCCCCGCGCTCTCCTCGTAGAGTTGAATCGCGCGTCGGGAAACCCCGGCGATGCTCGCGAGGGTCCCGAGCGACAGGCCCCGTTCGCTGCGGAGTGCCCGCAGGCGGGGTCCGTCCACCTGTGCGAACGTGCCTCCGGGGCTCGCGTACAGGAACGGGGGAAGCGCCTTCTCGAGGAATTCCTGGAGTGTCTCCTCGTTGATAATCGGTACACCGTAGCGGGTGTACACGACCCCGGCGTCGAGGTCGGAAGCGCCGGACGTCTGGCCGATCACGAGCGTGATCGCAGGGAACAAGTGGCCGAGCTCGCGGAGGCGGGTCGCCTCCTCCGAGTCCAGCGCGTCGATGTTCTTCAGGACCTTCACGAGGAGGAGCGCCGCGTCCCGACGGGCCGCGAGGTCGAAGCTGGTTGGTCGGATCGAATGCGTATCCGCCACGTAGAATCCGGCCCGCTCGAGCAGGCCGCGGATTCGTTCGATCGACAGTTCTCGAGTCGATGGCAAGGGCCCTCCTCCGGAATAATCCATTTACCACTTATATATAAAAGAGGATGGTTGGACCTCTCGGAGAGCGAGCCCGTGTCGAGGCGCGAACCGTCTTGGGTGCGGGCCGGCTGAGCAGGGCCGTGGAGAGTCCGCTTCGGCCCGTGCCCGACGCTCCGGCGCTTCTCATCGACGCCGAGAAGCGCTCGGACCCAAGGGCGTTGGTGGTCGCCGACATCCACCTCGGCCTTGGAAGCTCTATCGAGCGCCCGCTCGGCCCTCCCGAGGGAGCGGCCGACCTCCTGGCCGAGCGGCTGGTCGGCCTTGCCCGGGCGAGTCGGGCGGACCTAGTGATCGTGGCGGGGGATGCGAAGCACCCGATCGTCGGCACCCCCGCCGCGCTGCGGCCTGTGGTATTCGACTTCTTCGCGGAGCTGCTTCATGAAGGGTTCCCGGTCGAACTCGTCCTAGGGAACCACGACGGCGGCATCGTGCGTCATCTTCCGCGGGAGGTCCGAGTCCACCCGGCCACCGGCGTGGTGCGAGGCGGCGTGGGGATATTCCACGGGCATCGGTGGCCGTCCAACGAGGTCCTCCGCGCGCCGCGCTTGGTCGCCGGTCATCTCCACCCGGGGTTCCGTCTCGCCCCGACGGCCGACGACACCGAAGGA
>CAZCNZ010000095.1:0-5145 GCA_964500245.1 uncultured Thermoplasmatales archaeon
CATCGTGACGGTCGGACTCATCGTCTGGTTCGCGGCGGCGCTCATCAGCCAGGCCGGCGCGTCGGGGGCCTCCCCTTCCTCGGTCGGCGCTGCGCTGAACAGCGACCTCGCGGTCCTGTTCGTCGGGGCGGCGGTCATCGGCGTGGTCGGGGGGTTGGCTCAGGTGATCATCCCGTACGCGCTCTCGGACCGAGAGACCCGGATCCTGCTCTGGGCCGGGTATCTCATCTCGATCGCGCTCTCGCTCGTGATCCTCTGGGTGCTCTACCCGCAGATCACCACGGCCGTCAACCAGGCGACGTCGGGTCTCACGTTCAACAGCGCCCCGATCGCCTCGCTCGAGACGACCTCCACGCTCCTCGGGCTGTCGAAAGCCATCCCCTCTCTCCTCTTCGCATGGGCGTACTGGCGCGCCCGCGAAAGCGCGATGGCGCGTTTCTAGGGGTTCGGTCCGGGAATCGGGATTGGAACGGACGGCCGGGGATGGAGCCGACCCGTCAGCGGCGGCGTCGTTTCGAGTTGCTCGTCCGGCGGGTGCAGACGGGGCATCCTGAGGTCGACACGGTAGGCGGGGCGGCATAGAACACCGGCGACGGGTGTGTTCGGCGGAAGCACGCGAACAGACGGCGCTCGCTTCCGTCCCGGGCCCGGAACGGATAGACGCGCCAGTACACGACTCGTACCGAGCGCTGGGGCCGGTGCTTCGCGAGGTACCGCTCGGCCGCGCGGCCGAGTTCAGGTCCGTGACGTGTCGCGAGCCGAAGGTCCCACGACCTCACGAGGGAGGAGGGTGTCGTCCATCGGCGGAGCTCGGCCCGCACAGCGGAGGTAGGATCGCGCCGGGTCCACTCGGCGTACACCGTGACCGAAACCACCCCGGAGGGGCACGCCCGGACCCGCCAGGTTCCGGGAAGGCGGCTCTTGAGGCGATGCGTTCGGATCGGCCGGTCGCAGTGCCGGTAGCACCGACCGCCGGGCGAGGCCAGCGCGGCCTCAAGCACGTGCGGCAGTGCGCCACGCCGGTTCATCGCTGGGTCCCCCTCCTCGCGGTACGGAACCGTTCGCTCGCGAACAGGTCGCGCCACGCTCGGTCGGTCCGGGGGACCTGTTCGGAGAAACCGGTGAGGAGGTGCTCGACGGAACCGTCCGACCACTCGAGGAACACCTGGGGGATGAGGTAGTCGGGCGACGCGTCTCCGTACTCCCGGACCAGACGGTCCGCCACCTTCTCCTGGGCCCGTTTATCGATGTCGAGGACCCGGAGCGGCACCCGGAGCCGGTGCGCGAACCGCCGGCCGTGGCGCACCGACAGGGGAACGCAGTGCGGGCACCATGGCGCGAGGACGATCGTGAGGCGCTGGGGCTCGGAAGTCGCACGGCCGCGAGGCATGACGCTCCGCACGCCGCCCGGCCCCTTTACCCCGGCGGTGGCCGGCGGAGGGAAAAGGACCGATGCGACCCTCGCACGGCACGCGCGATGTGCCGCGCCACGTGCCCACGAGCGGCCGAGGTGCGTGCGATGAACGTAGGCTCTTTACCTTCCCCTTGGTTAGGCCCGTCCATAAAAAAGGGGGTCGCGCCGAGCATGCCGGAATCGGTCGTGGTGGGTCAGGATGTCTGGAAGGTCTACGGTCAGGGCGAGACCGCGGTCACGGCGTTGCGGGGGATCAACGTCGAGATCCTCCGCGGGGAGATCCTCGCGGTGATGGGCCCTTCGGGGTGCGGCAAGACGACGTTCCTCAACTGTTTCAGCGGGCTCGACGACATCACCCGCGGGGTCGTGACGGTCGAAGGGACGAACATCCACACGATGCTGGACGCGAAGAAGAGCGAGTACCGCGCCCGTCGGGCGGGGTTCGTCTTCCAGTCGTACAATCTCCTCCCCATTCTTTCGGCCGAAGAGAACGTGGAGATGCCCCTCCTGATCGCGGGGCGGTCTGCCAAGGAGGCCCGTTCCGAAGCCCGGGCGATCCTCACCCAGATGGGCCTCGGGGACCGACTGGCGCACCGTCCCTCGGAGCTCTCCGGCGGACAGCAGCAGCGCGTCTCGCTGGCACGCGCGCTCGTCGCCCACCCCGCGATCGTCTGGGCCGACGAACCCACAGGAAACCTCGACGCCGAAGGTTCCCGGGACGTGACCAACCTGCTTCGCTCGCTCAACCACGAATACCATCAGACGATGGTCGTGGTGACGCACGACGCCGAGGTTGCCGCGGCCTGCGACCGAACGTTGCGGATGCGGGACGGCCAGTTCGTCACCTAGCCCGGGCCCGACCATGGCGCTGAACCCGACGGTGGCACTGGCCGCCCTGATTCTCATCGTCCTCGGCGTGATCACGCTGGTCCTTGCCCTCCGTCACCGCCTCGCGTTCCGCATCGCGATGCGGAACGTCCGCCGTGGACGCGCGCGGACCGCCCTCCTCATCGCCGGTCTACTGATCGGGACCACGATCATCTCCGGGAGCCTCATCGTCGGCGATACCGTCCAGCAGCTCAGCGTTCACTACACCTATCTCGGCGCCGGGTACGTCGACGAATCGATCTCGGGGACTTCTCCGTCGGGCGGTCTCTCGTACTTCCCGTACAGCGTCTACACCCAGACCTCGGCCTTGGTGAGCGGTCACAGCTCGATCGCGGGCGTCACGCCCGAGATCATCGATGCCGCATCGACGTACGACACCACGACCGGAATTCCCGAGACCAACCTCAACCTCATCGGGGTGAACGGGAACCAGAGCGCCGCCCTCGGTTCGTTCGTCGCGGACAATGGGACCAGCCTTGCCGGCCCGTCGCCGGGGAAGGTCTTCATCGACGACCAGACCGCGAGCGCCCTGAACGCCTCCGTCGGGGACACCCTCGTGACGTTCGGCCTTTCCAAGGTTCCCCTGGCGCTCACGGTGGAGGCGATCGTTCAGGAGAACGTTCGGGGAGCGTTCATCACGGCGGGACTGACCCCGGGCAACCTCTTCGTTACCGTGGCGGATGCCCAACAGCTCGAGAACGCTCCGGGCCTGGTCAATTACATCGCCGTCACCAACACGGGGTCGCAGGCGGACGGGGCGAGTTCCTCGTCGAGCGTGGCCGCCTACCTCAACACCACGCTCGCAGGCGTGCTCTCCGCGCACGCCCTGACCGTGAACACCCCGCTCAGCAACGCGCTCTCGAGCGCGCGGACGAGCGCGCAGAACACGTTCACGATTTTCCTCGTGCTCGGGCTGTTCTCGATCGCCGCCGGGGCGATGCTGATCGTCGGGATCTTCGTGATGCTCGCCGAGGAACGGAAGGGCGAGATGGGAATGTTGCGCGCGATCGGGCTCCGACGGCAGGAGCTCGTCTACACGTACTACTTCGAAGGGGTCGCCTACGCCGCTGGGAGCGCGCTCGCCGGAACGGCGGTCGGCGTGGGGGTCGGCTACTTCCTCGTCTACCTGGCGGGATTCATCCTGTCCGGCGAAGGGATCCCGTCCGGAGCGATCGTCCAATCGTTCACGGTCACCGAGCCGAGCCTCGCCATCGCCTACGTAGCCGGGTTCCTCCTCACGCTCGTCACGGTCGTCCTGACCTCCTTGCGGGTGAGCCGGCTCAACATCGTACGGGCGATCCGGGACGTCCCCGAACCGCCGCCGGCCGTGCGCACCTACACCTTCCTCGCCTACCTCGGCGGCGTCCTGCTCCTCGGCGGGGGGCTGCTCTTCCTCGATACCTACCGGGGCGCGACCGACCTTTCGTATCCCCTCATCGGCGGCTCCTTGACGATCCTCGGAGCGGGGTTCATCGCCGCGCGGTTCTTCAAAAATCGACCGGTGTTCACCATCGTCGGCCTGATGCTGTTCGGGTGGGCCGGATGGGTCCCGCTCCACGAATTCCTGCTCGGCTCGAGCCACACGGGTGGGATCTTCATCGTGTTCGTCGAGGGGATCGTCATGGTGGGGGGCGTCCTCATGGTGTTCCTCTTCAACGCCAACCTCCTCGCCCGGGTCCTTTCGCGCTTGCTCGGCCGTCGGAGCGACTCGAGCCCGGTCGTGCGCGTCGGGTTATCGTACCCGACCCGCCAGGCGACTCGCACGGTGGTCAGTCTCACGATCTTCTCGCTCGTCGTCTTCACGATGGTCGCCACCGCGGCGTTCGGGGCGACCCTCCAGACGAATCTCGACAGCGTCGTCACCTCCGAGTCGGGCGGCTACTCGTTCTTCGGGGCCTCCCAGACGCCGATCCCGAACCTCTCCGGACAGATCGCGAGCAACGCTTCCCTCTCGCCGCTCTTCACGAACAGCGTTTCGGTGATCGCGGGAGCGGTCCACGTGACGGTGCCCGGCTACTCGGCGAACCCGTACACGGACGGCCTGTTCGCGGCACCGTCGAACGCGAGCCCGTCCTCGTCGAACTTCTACGATACGAATCAGTTCACGTTCAGTTCCACGCTGAACGGTACCGGCACCGCCGCCACGTTCCAGGAGATCGCGGGGAGCGGCACCGACGCGATCGTCGACCAGAACTACGCCCCGCCGACGACCACCATTGTCGGCGGCGGTTCGGGCGGGTTGCACCCGCACCTCACGGTGGGGACGGTGGTCCAGCTCGCCACGCTGAACGGTAGCCGCCAGGTCAACGTGACCGTGGTCGGCATCCTCAAGGAGACGGCCCTCACGGGAGTGTGGGTGAGCCCGGCCACGGCCGCGCGCCTCGGGGTCGTCAACGCGACCCTCTACCTCATGACGGTGGCCCCCGGGGTCTCGACCACCCACGCGGCCCAGCTCGCGAAGAAAGCGTTCTTCCGCTGGAACCTCGTCCTCTACGACCTCAAGGCGCTGATCGCCCAGTCGATCAACACGACCGAGGGGTTCATCGGGCTCCTCGAGATCTTCGTCGGGCTCGGCCTCGCGGTCGGCATCGCCGCGATGGGGATCCTCGCGCTGCGCGCGGTGGTCGAGCGCCGTCGTGAGATCGGGATGCTCCGGGCCACCGGGTTCACGCAGCGGATGGTGTTACGGGCGTTCGTCCTCGAATATTCGTTCGTCACGGTCCTCGGCGTCGCGATCGGAACGGTCCTCGGTCTCCTGATCGTCTACAACCTCACGACGAGTTCCACCGCCACCACCGCCGGCATCACGCACTTCGCGGCACCGTGGCTCACGGTCGTGGAGA
>CAZCNZ010000096.1:0-9347 GCA_964500245.1 uncultured Thermoplasmatales archaeon
GTCCTCGTTCCGGGCGGGATCCTCGCGGTGAACATCGGAGACGCTCTCCGCTCGGTCGACGGCGAGTTCCGGGTCTGGCCAAATCCTGCGGAGACGACCATCGCCGCCTCTGGCCTCGGGTTCGTACCACTCCCCTACATCCTGTGGAAGAAGCCGACCAACCGACCGAACGCGTTCCTCGGCTCGGGGTTCCTTCCTCCGAACGCGTACGTCACCCTCGACTGCGAGTACGTGCTCCTCTTCCGGAAGGGGACCCTACGTCGATTCCCCCGTCACGATCCGACCCGCCTCGCCAGCCGGTTCTCCCGGGCCGAGCGCGACCGATGGTTCAGTCAGGTCTGGACCGACATCCGCGGAGTCCGGCAGTCCCTCCCGAACGGTCGAAGCGCCGCGTTTCCCCTTGCGCTGGCCGAACGCCTCGTGCGGATGTTTTCGCTCGAGGGGGAGACCGTGCTCGACCCGTTCGCGGGAACCGGTACCACCCTCTGGGCCGCTACACGATGGGGGCGGAATGCGATCGGTGTGGAGTGGGACCAGACGATCTATCGAACGCTCGAGAAGAATGCCGAGGCGCGAGGGTTCCCTAGTCCGTCCCGAGTTGCGGTTCGGCGGCGGCGGGCCCGTCCGGAGTATGGGACCGGTGCGCCATCTCCTCGTCAACGGCAATCTTGAGGTACCGAAGGGCGGACGCGCTCAGTCGGTCCATGTGCAGCAGGAGATAGTGTAAGTACAGCCGCTCGGGCCGGTGGGTGGGCCCGGGGAGATGGCCGGGGAGCGGTCGGTGCCGTTCGATGGTCTCGAAGTGGTGCTGATGGTCCGGTCCATGGAATTCGCGCCCGGTCTGGCCGACGAGAGGAGGATACAATCGGTCCACCGGGTCGTACCATTCGCTGGGGGGCCCTAGAGAGGAGGACCCGTCCGGCGGGACGCCTCCCTCCCTTCCCTTTAGGTACGGGTGGACCGGCCGCTCCGGGTCCTGAAGTTCTTGAATCGGGCGGCCCGCCACGTCTTCGACGATGGTCTTGAGACTCCAGCTCGTCCGACGACGCGGTGGCCCGTCGATCGTTGCCTCCACGCCCACAACCCTCGTCCGGCGCGCGGGCCCCTATAAACCTCCCTTTGGAGCGGAATCCGAATCCACCGGCACCGTTCGCGAGCGACCCAAGGTCGCCTCGAGGAGTTCGTACTCGGGTGTCGAAGCGATTATGGCGAGCGGGAGGTGGAGTTCCCCTACCCTCCAGAGCGACTCGGAATAGCCGGTCTCGCGCGGAAGCCGGGCCCGGGGCAGCCAGTCCGCTTCGGCGTTCGTAAGCCCGAAGAAGGAACGAGTTTCCGAGGAGACCTGGGGAAGTCGCAGGAACGCTGTCGCGTAGAGATTCCGAAGCAACGACCGTCCCGCGGGACGAAGCAGGAAATCGTCCGGATTCTGCGACAGGACGAGGAGGCCCGCGTCGAAATGACGCACATGCCGAACAACCCGGTCGAAGAACTCCTCCGTCGAGCCATGGCGTGCCAGCAGGTGGGCCTCGTCGATCAACAGGAGCTTCGGACCCGGGAGCTGGGTGAGACGCCCGTACGCCCAGTCGAGGACGTACGTGAGATGGAACGCGAGCTGGTCGTCGGGGACACCCCGGAAATCGACCGAAACCACCTTCGCGGCAGGTCGGGCAGTCGTCGGCCCGTCGAGGGCCTGCAAGGAACCCGACCGGAACACTTCCAGGAGGGTCGCGAGTCGGGTCCCCGTCGTTCCGCGTTCCACGACGCGATTCCGAAGATCCTGAAACGTCGGGACTTGGGGTCCTCTCTCATACAGCTGCGTGACCGCCGCGTCGAGTTCGGCGACCTCCTCGTCTCGGAGGCTCGGGAACAGGGCTCGCATCATCGTCCCCACCCGCGCGGCCTTTTCCCGACGGTCCCCTGACGTGGTGACCGGGTCGAGCGGGTTCAGCCTGCCGCCGCTTCCCTCCGCGAGTCGAATCACCGAGCCTCCGAGGGATTCGACCAACGCCGTGTACTCCCCAAGTGGGTCGAGAATCGCGACAGATGTGTCGGGGCGCATCCATCGTGTCCTCAGCAAGGTCAGTGCTGCGGCGAACGACTTCCCCGATCCCGTCGCGCCGAAGAGTCCCCACGAGTAACTCGCGTGCGACCACCGGTCCACGAACACCGGGCTCGCGTCCGAAAGCGCAAGGCCCAGCAGGATACCGGCGGGTTCGAGGACGGTCTCATCCCCGAACGGAAACAGGGCAGCCAGCCCGTCGGTCGGTAGAGTATGCCAGTACCCTGAGGGGCGGACTTCCGAGGCCGAGAGTTCGGGCGCGACCAGCGTTTCTCGAATTTCGTAGCGTGGGATGCGCGACCGGAACCCCATGACGGCGAGGCGTTCGGAGAGCCGATTCCGTCGAGCCTCGACTTGGAGCCGGTTCGTGGCTCGAACGACGAACCGAAGTCCGACCTTCCAGAGGTCCTGGGTCCGACGCGCGACGGCGTCGCCGAGTTCCGAAGCGCTGGAGCGTTCGACCTCGAGTTCGGCGGTGCGCCCACCGTTTCCTCCTGCCGCCAGTTCCGCCTCGGCGACCGCCTGGGCCCCGTAAACGAGCTCAAGGGCGTTCGCCGCGGGGATTCGATGCGCCTCAACCGTGAGCTCGACGGTCTCATGGGTGGGCAATAGACGGCCGAGAAATCCGAAGGGGACCTCCGGAGGGAACTGGCGCACTAAGAGAGGCGCGCGATAACTCTTGCCGACCCGCCAGAACGTCGGAGCCTCGACAGCACATGACGGCGACTCTCGTTCCTTCATGCTCGAGAGAGGACGAGAGGGTTCGGTGCCGAGCGGAGCCGCTCGGTCACGAAGAGTGGAAGAAGTCCCCCGGCGAGCAGAAGGCCCCGTAGAGGAGCAAGTAGTGACGGAGGATCGAGAAACACAACCGAGACTGCTCCCAAGACGCTGAGAGCGATTGCGGAGCGGATGCCCAAACCACTCCATGATAGGGAACCTCGCCGCCGGGCAAGCGAGACCCATCCCGCCAAGGCGAGAGCCGCAAGCGTGGCCGTTGGAGCCGCGAGAAGTGGCATGACCGCCGACAACGCGCCGCACACTAGCGCCGATCCGGTCGCGACCCCGAACGCCTCGAACTCGAATAGCGGAACAATCGCATCTTTGCCGGTCACTCGCCCCTCACCTCGACCGGCCAACCAAACTGACGGGCCGCCTCGGACAGGGCTCGGTCGCGCAGACGTAGGGGCCGAAGTCCGAGCGTGCCGAGTTGTTCGATTAAGCTCGCGACCCGTCCCTCCAGCCGCCCAATCCCCTCTGCGCTCGGGTCGGAGCTGGCCAGCACGAGATACACCCGACGCAAGAGTCGGCGCCGGCAGAGCAGAGCAACGAGTTCGGAGTACCCCGAAGAGGCCCGCCCTACGGCATCGCCGCCCTCCCAAGTCCCCGGCCGGACGGCCTGAGCCCGAAGCGGTACAGCGGCCGAGAGCCACGCGAAACTCGAATCTATGGATCGAAGGAGTTCACGGTATATCTCGAAGCGGCGGGCAAGTTCTTCGGGAGGCAGGTAAGCGACGGGCGTTCCTCCAGTTCGGATCACGGCGACGTAGCGACGGGAAGGTAGCTGCAGGAGTCCTTGCCGGACAAGGGGGAGCCCTGCCTTACTAGCCAGGCGGCGACTCACGCTTCGCACCTTCCAAGTGAGGAATTTCCACGCCCGTTCGTCCACCGCCTGTCCGTCGGGACGCCAGACCGAGACCGCAAATCCGGCCCCCACCACCGGCAACCAGACCCAGGGGTTCGTGAACGGCGCCAGAAACCCTCCAAGCGCGGCGTAGGTGACGAACTTGAGGGCGTCGCGTGACGACGGGAACGGCCCGAGACGCATGCGCCGGTCGAGGCGTTCGGGAAGCCCGATGACTGGGGGTCCGCCGACCTGATCGTCCATCTCATTTCGCTGCTCCATCATGAAGTGGCGCCTGGTGGTTAGGGGGCTGATTTGCCGCGGACCGGCTGAAGTGTCGCACCAAGTGCCACCCGGCCTGCCCGAGAATCTCTCCCACCGCGAGGGGAGCCGCCGCGGGAGCGGCGGCAGAACCGGCCGTCCGGAGCACGCTTGCAAAGGTGCGTCCGTCGGAGCCGGTTGCCCGGAGGCCGCTCGCGACCGGGGTCACGGACGAGGAGGCGGCCTTAGGGGCCAGCGCGAGTCCGCGTTGGGAGTTCGAATGTACCACACCGGAGGCGCCCGCGAACCCGAACGCCACGAGCTGGGTCCCGGCCAGCGAGAGGAGATAGGGGGACGCCACCGCGACCGCGAGATAGGAAACCAGCATGACTGGATTCGGGCTCCCTACCGCGAGTTCCAGGGGAACCACCAGAATACACGGCCAGAACGCGAGCTCTCCGAAGAGCAGCCAACCCCGGCGGGCGAGCGGAGAGAGCGGCCGAAGGGGCCAAAGCAGGGTGAAAATCGGCAACAGAACGATTAGGACGGCGAGAGCGGCGTCTCGGATTCCCACGGCGAGGAGGAGTGCAAACACCGCCGCGAACTCGGCGAGGGAAAGCACGAACGCGAGAGCGCCATTGTCCCAAGAGAATGACACTTGCCCCCAGCCTGCGAGGTTCGCCCAGTGCTGCCATGACCCTCCGTCCCAGCCCGACATAACTGGATAGAGGCCCCCTGCGACGCCGAGGATTCCGCCGGCGATCGGAACCGTGAAGTTCGCGCCGACCACGCCGAGGATGAGTCGAGGCAGCAAACCGTCGAGCGCGTCCGCCCACCGGGAGACCACCGAGCGGGAGAGATACAACACGGCGACCCCGAGCGCAACGAGGGCCACGGCCGGGTCGACCACGTTCGAGAGGACAAATCCCGAGAATCCTGCCGCCGTCGAAAGGTAGTTCCCGCCCCCTACTCCGGGACCGATCAACGGTGGAAAGAGGGCGCTCGTCTGCAGCTCCGGGACGAGCAGGTTGTCGTAGGTCGGACCGATGATGGCAGAAACGATCGCTGTGAGACCGGCAAACAGGAGGAACAGTAACGTCTGGATGAGATTGCCGAGATCCACGGAGGGAACGGACACCGGGGCACCCCTAGCTGCCCGTCAGCACCCAGTGGGCGAGCCCGTAGAGTAGGCCGGTGACCGCGGCCATGAAGAGGAGCGTCCCGATCAGCGCATCGCGGGCCCGGTCCTTGGCCTGAATCTTCTTCGTGATGTCGTTCGAGAACCAGCTCATCGCGACCCGGGCCCAGACGAGCGACAGAATCCCGCTCCCTGCGAGTGCCACGAGGTCGACCAGTCGATTGATCGATGCAGTGAAGTTGTTGACGGGGGTCGAGGGAGACGCCGTGAAGGTGTGCATGGCGATCGGAGCTGGAGTGAGGGAGTGTCCGATGCCCGTTGGCAGGCTGGAGAACGTAAGGAGCGAGAACGCCAGGGCCTTCCAACCCGGCGCGACAGACTCGGCCCTTCGGGTCAGTGACCACCGGATTCGGACCACGAAAGCACCTCCTCGCCATCGGCCCCGCTCTCTGAGCGGATTGTTCCTTGGGCCACCAGGTGATCGATCGCAGCACGAACCTCAGTGAGCGGTATTCCCTGCTCCTCGGCGAGGAGTTCGACCGTGAATCGTTCGGCCCCTTCCGCTGGCAGGAGAATGCGTTTCAGAACCGCCACCGGGTCTGGGCCCGGGACTCTTGGCTTGTTCTTTCGAGAATGTCGACGCCAGAGGACGGTGATGTACGTCCCAATTCCCACCGGCACGGCGAGACTTGCGAGAAGCCCGAGGACGTCGAGAGAGGAGGGCGTGCCGGAACCAGTCGCTGGCCCCGTGGTGCCCGATGGGGCTGGAGTGAGGGACCTGGGACCATTAGACGGCAGAACCACCGTCAGCCGGAAGTCGACCTCAGCTCCTAAGGAATCAGAAACGGATACGGAGAGGGCCAGCGCTCCATTCGCCCGTGCGGGGAGCGCACACCGGAACGCCCCGTCAGACGGAATCGTCCGGTTCCAAGACTCACCATCGCTCGCGTTGACAACGAGCAGGAACGGGGGCCAACCCCCCTCGATCGACGCGTTGACGGCAAGCGTCGAGTTCGGGGGAGCGGGAACCGGGACTACCGTGACGTCCGCCTCCAAAGGTGGTACGAGGGGCAGCAGGAGCGCGGTTTGCCACACGGCCCCGCAAGTGTCGGTCACCCCCAGGTCGACCGAGAGAGACCCTTCTCGGGCATAGGTCGCGCTCCAAGAGAAGTCTCCGACCGTCACTAGGGAGCCGTTGTCGGCGGACCCATTCAGGGAAACGAATTGTGGGACAACCCACCAAGAAAATGGAGGGCACCCTGCAAGCACCGCACCGATCACCTGCGCGAGGACGCCGTGAGGCTGAAACGTGCTCGCGGCGCTTGCTTGCGCCGCGATAGACGGGTTGACTTGCACGAAGAAGCTAGAGTTCGTCCCTACCAACCCGAGCGCATCGGTCGCCTCGAGTCCGAGCGAATACTCCCCCGCGGCTACGAGCGAAAGCGAGAGGACCCCACCACCATCGGAATCGACCACTACAATGCCACTGGACCGGTTCCCCGTCAGGTTCCATGCCAGCACGGCCGGCATCACACCTCCGGTGAGCGTCGCCTCCACGTACGCCGATCCCCCGACCTCTCCCTCCGCCTCGAGCGGCGTCACGGCGAGCTTGGGAGGCGCAACGACCGTTTCGTACAGCACCGCGCTCGCTGAGACGCCTCCGGGAGTCGGCGGATAGACGCCGAAGAAGACCTCCGATGTCCCTGGTTCGTCGAACGTGCAAAAGAACGAGGTCGTGTTGGAACCGCTTGCGGGCGGTACGATCGGGCCGACGGTGGCGTTCGTGCAGTCGAGAAGAATGACGGATCCAGGCGGAGCATTCTCTGTCACTCCAAAGAACTCGGTCGCAAGTCCCACCTCGGAGGTGTAACTCGCCGAATTCACAGCGACCACGAAGCCGGAGCCAACCGAGAGGGCTTCTGGCACCGAGCGATTCACAAGATTGCCTTCCGAATCTCCAGCCACGACATACGGTACGAAATCGCCCGCCGGGAACGAGTGGTTCGCGGAGAACGTTCCCTGCGCGCTGAGGTTCACGACCGTTCGAGTGCCGTCGCCCCAGACGACATTAACGACGTACGGAGGAGCACCGCCGGATATCTCGCCGCGAAGGTTCGCGAGACTTCCCGGAAGTAGAGGATTCGGGCCGACCACGACGCCGCGCAGCGAGAGCGGTGTGACCACCGTGATCTCGGCGGCGGCCACACGATTTACTGCGGTGGCGTTCGGGCCGCAGTCGACCGCAGCCACCGCTCGGACCATGACACTGACGGTCCCGGAATCAAAGCTGTCCGCGAAGAACGTCGTGGCCGAGCCGCTGGTCGCCCTAAGGAACCCCGTCGCGGTCCCCTCACTGACGGACCAGCGATACGAGAGCGGAGCGACCGTACAGCGCGGAGTGCCGGACGACCAGAGGGCCTCGAGTGAAAGATTCTCTCCCGCTCGCATCCAGAACGTAGCGGGGCTGACGGTGAGTTCCGCCGCAGGGAGGCTCTCCGAAAGATTGGACGTCGCGTTCCGGACAATCGGTTCGATCAGCGGCGAAGGATGGGCGGCGTTCAGCACGCCAAAAAGCAACCCTACGAGAAGCGCGGAGTCGATGGCGAGCGGAACGAGACGATGGGCTCCGTGTCTACGGACTCCCGTCACGCAACTACCCGGGGTCGGGGACGGGGGTCGGCTACTTCTCTCGCCAGCTCCCGGCGGAGGATGAACAGTGGAACCCTAGGAGGTGACAGCGAGTGCGACGTGCTCGCGCGAGAACGGAGTGAGTTCCGTTTCGTACGCCACCTTGAGATGGGCGGCCGATAGCGTGGAACGCGCCTCCCGCACTACGGCGGCCGTCGGCCGTTGCTGGGTGACCGAGCGGACCTTGAGCATCAGCACACCTCGGCCCCGAGGGGCGAGGCACGCCCGGGCGTTCTCGGTGAAGATCCCTGCCTGGTTTCGCTGCGCGATGTCCTGGTAGAGGAGGTCGGCCGCGCCGACGTCCGCCTGGTACCGCTCGGGGAGCTGAGCATCCGCCAGGATCGGAACCAGGCCGGGGCGCGTCCGAGCGAGGGCGAGAAGCCGGGCAAACGAAGTGGGGCTCTTCTCGATCGCGAAGATGGTCGCCTCGGGCCAGAGGTCCGAGAGGTGGCTCGCCGTCGTACCGTGCGCGGCACCCAAGTAGAGGACGGTCCGGGGTCGGCCCAGCACGTCGGCCGGGGCCCCTTTGAGGAGGAACGCGGCCAGTTTCGACCGGAACGGGTCCCACGCCCGGTACTCCACGCCGTCGGCGGTGGCGAGCGATTCGCCGTAAACCTTCGTCCCCGGATTCCGGTTGACCGTGAAGAGCTCCCGACCGTCGCGAAACACCCTCTCCCAGGGAGCGGGCTTCACAGGGGCGGGCCCGTCCGTACGAGGCATTCGACCTCGAGCGGCGCGTTGAGCGGAAGGCTAGCCACGCCGACGGCGGCGCGGGCCGGCCGTCCCGCCTCCCCGAACAGCTGCACAAACAGCTCGGTCGCTCCGTTCGCGACCTCGTGCTGGCGGCCGAAGCCGGGCGAGGAGGCGACGTAGACGGTGACGCGCAAGAACCGGCGGATGCGGTCGATGGAGCCGAGTTCGGCGGCGAGCGCGCTCAGGGCCTGAAGCCCGGCGCGACGGGCGAGGTCCCGGGCCACCTCGACCGGCACGTCCCCGTCGACGAGGCCGGGGTGCAGGACGCTCCCCCCCTCAGTGACGATCTGGCCGGAGACCCAGGCCCGGTCCCCCTCGAGCACGACCGGCGAGTACGTGCCGGCGGGTCGCGGGGGCGGCGGGAGTACGATCCCGAGCTCGCGCAACCGTTCGGAGGGGGTTGGAGGCACGCCGAAGGTGAGCCGTTCACCCGAAAAACATGTGCGGGCGCCGGGTCAGCGGAGTAATGAGGGCCGTCCGGCTCGCGCCGGGCGATGTCCCTCTTCCGTCGCTTCCGCCGGGAAAAGGAGACGGAGCCGGAGGCCGAGGCCCCGACCGGCACCGAACCTTCCCCCTCTCCCGAACCGCCAGCGCCCGAGCCTTCGGCGGAGCCCGCTCCTTCCCCGGCACCCTCCCCCGCGCCCAAGACTGCCCCTCCGATCCCCCCTCCGCTCCCTGACCGCCCGACGACGGGACCGAGCCCGCCCCCCGCGGGTCCCGCCGAAGGGCTTGCGAAGTGCTTCATCTGCGGGACGCCGCTCGTGGCCCACGCCTGCCCGAAGTGCCGGATGACTTGGGCCGAGTGAGCGGGGTGAGGTCGGCACGGC
>CAZCNZ010000097.1:0-8748 GCA_964500245.1 uncultured Thermoplasmatales archaeon
TATGCGATCCTCGGAGCCGGCCTTTCCCTGAACGGTCTCGTGGTGGTCTTCGGTCAGGCCCCGATGACGCGGGCGTCGCTCGGACACCGGCACACCAGCCTACTCTTGCTGGGGGTCGCCGCGTACGCGGTGGGCTTCCTCTTGTTCGGCATCGTGGGACAGTTCTCGCTGTTCCTGATACCGTCGTTCTTCGTCGTCGTCTTTGTCCTCACCATCGGGGAGAACCTCGGGTCGATCCCGACCACGACCCTCCCCTCCAACCTGGCCCCACCGACCGACATCGGTGCCTACAACGGCGTCTTCTTCGCCATCTCGGGGGTCGGTCAGTTGCTCGCTCCGGTGCTGGGCGGGGCCGTGATCGCCGCGAGCGGGAGCCCGCTCGTGGTCTGGAGCGCCCTCGTAGTCCCCGCCCTGCCCGCCGCCGCGATCCTCGCGCTCTACGTCGCCCCCCGATTGCCGCAGGCGGCGAACCGGGCGTGACCGAGCCCCGGGGCGCCGGACCTTACGTGAACTCCTCGCGCTCGAACAGGAACAGCCCGGCGATCGCGGTGAGGATGAAGTAGCCGGCCATGATCGCGAGGCCCTCCGGATACGTCGGGCTATACACGGTGCTGGTCGTGGTCCGTCCGTCCGGGCCCCGTGCCGTGACGGTCGCCACGTGGGCCGGAAGGGTCGAGTCGAACGGGTAGGCGATCGTGGACCGGGCGTAGTCGATGATGAACCACGGCTCGACCTTGGCGAGCGCGACCACCGCTTCCTGAAGGAGCGTGAACCCGAACAGGAACAGCACCGCGACCACCAGCACCGCGTAGAGGCTGTTCTTGAACATCGAGCTGAACAGGAAGACCGCCCCGAGGAGCGCGAGGAGGTAGAGGAGCGCGATGGCGAACGACTCGAACAGGGCGACCGGAAGGAAGGCCGTGTGGAGATAGAAGGCCCCGTTGGCGAGGAGGATGACGAGATAGACGACCATCGCGACGACCGAGGCGCCGAGCGCCGCGAGGAACTTCCCGACGTAGACGGTGGCGCGCCGGATCGGGAGTCCCATCAGGAAGTACCCGGTCTTGTTCTGGAACTCGCCGGCGATGGCGTCTCCGCCGAAGATGATCCCCGCGAAGACGATGACGGCGTAGACGATGCCGCCCCAGAGCGTCCCGTAGAACGCGTCCGGACTCGATACCAGGCCCTTGACCACCAGAGACGAGACATGGTAGTAGGCGAGAATGAACGAGAGGATGGCGCCGATCGCCGCCACGATCGCCATCATGAGGATGAATCGACGCGACCTCAGGTAGTCGCGGAGCTGGTACCGGGAGAGGAGGAGCGCCTGCCGCCAGGTCGCGGGAACACGACCGATCGTCGCCGTGGACCCTGTCGCGGTCGCGGTCGCCGGTGGCATCGGTCAATCCCCCCGGGAGATCTCTTGCAAGTAGACCTCCTCGAGCGCGCTTTGGGAAGGCTCGAAACTGATGAGGCCGAGACGGGCGGCGGCGACCTGCTCGAGGACCCGGGCCTGGGCCTCGGGCCCGCCCGCGATCGTGACGCGGGCGCGCTGAGGGCCGACGCGGGAGACGCTCGTGACGCCCGGGACGGACCCCACCTGGGCGGAGAGGACCTCCTCGCTGACCGGGCCGAGGAAGCTGAGCTCGACGGAGGTGCTGGTCGCAGTGAGGCGTTTCGAGACGTTGGCGAGCGTGTCGTAGAACAGGAGCTTCCCGCGGTTGATCAGCGCGACCTCGTCGCAGACGTCGACGACCTCGCTCAGGATGTGGCTGCTCATGAAGACCAGCCGGTTCTCCTTCTTGAGCCCTCGAACGATGTTCCGTACCTCGGCCATCCCTCGGGGGTCAAGACCGGTGCTCGGCTCGTCGAGGATCACGACGTCCGGGTCGGAGAGCAGCGAAGCCGCGATGTTCACGCGCTGCTTCATTCCCTTCGAGAAGCGTCCGACCTTCTGATGGGCCCACTCGCCCATCTTGACCTCCTCGAGGACGGTCGCGGTCCGGGACGCGATCTCCTCCGGCCGCATCCCACGGAGCGCGCCGCTCATCTCGAGCGCCTCGAGGGGGGTCAGGGCAGGATAGATCTCCGGCGACTCGATGAGGTCGCCGCACACCGAGAGGGCGTTCTTCCGGTCCTTCTGAACGGAGATCCCGTTGATGAACGCCTCGCCCTCGGTGGGGAAGATCAGGTCGGTGAACATCTTGAGGGTCGTGGTCTTCCCAGCGCCGTTCGGGCCGAGGAATCCCACGCACTTCGCGCCGTCCACTTTCAGGTTGAGGTGGTCGAGCGCGGTGAACGAGCCGAACCGCTTCGTGAGATCGACCGCTTCCAAGCTCGGAGCCATTGCCGCCTCGGACCTTGAGGTCCTATCGAGGGCGGCTAAAAGCGTGCCCCCTTAGAGCGAAGCCCTCGCACGCGATGCGGAATCCGGGATACCCCTTCGAGCGCCGTCCCATCGGAGGGACAGCGAGTTCAACACGACAAGCGTGGAGGAAAGGCCCATCGCCAGCGCCCCGGTGATCGGGAGCACGTCGTAGACACGGAGCCCGAACAACGGAACGAGGGCTCCCATCGCGATCGGCAGCAGCACCGCGTTGTACCCGACCGCCCAAGTGAGGTTGCCGCGCACCTTGCGAACGGTCCGTCGGCCGAGACGCAATGCGGTCGCGACGCCCGCGAAGCCGGAGCGGATCAGGATCACCCCACCGGCCTCGCGCGCCACCTCCGTGCCGGCTCCGACCGCGATCCCCAAGTCGGCGGCGGCGAGCGCCGGCGCGTCGTTGATGCCGTCGCCGACGTACGCCACCTTGTGGCCGCGGCGTTGGTACTCACGGATCAACTCGAGCTTCTGCCGCGGCCCCATCTCGGCATGCACGTCCCGGATGCCGGCCGACTTCGCGACCGAGAGCGCGGCTCCTGAGTGGTCCCCGGTGACCATCACGACCCCGATGCCGTCCTCCTCGAGCGCACGGACGACGGACGGAACTTCGGGGAGAAGTTCGTCGGAGAACCCGAGCACGCCAACGGTCTGACCGGACCGTTGAACCGTCGACCATGCCTTCCCGTCCTGGGAAAGGCGTTCGACCGATTCCCGCAGCGTCTCGAGATCCCCTGAGCTCCCCTCCCCCTCGTGCCCACCGAGCACGGCGACCGGCTCGCCCGAGAGAGTGCCGTGAACGCCCACGCCGGGCTCGACCCGGATATCGGAAGCGAATGGAATCGGCACCCCCTGGGCCACGGCCGCCTCTCGCACCGCGTTCGCGAGCGGATGCTCCGAGCCGGCCTCCACCGCCGAGGCCATCGAAAGGAGCTCGCGGGGAGCGACGCCGGCGACCGGAAGGATGTCGGTCAAGCGAGGTCGCCCTCGGGTAAGGGTCCCGGTCTTGTCGGTGAGGACGACGTCGACCTCGCTCGCGCGTTCGAGCGAATCGCGTCCCTTGAACAGGATCCCGTCCTCGGCGGCTCGCCCGGTTCCGACCACGATCGCCGCGGGCGTCGCGATGCCGAACGCGCAGGGACATGCCGTGATGGCCACCGAGACGAAGACGAGCAGCGCAACGGTGAAACCGGCGCCCAGCGCGAACCAACCGACCGCCGCGACCGCCGCGAGGCCGAATACCACGGGCACGAAGGCGGCGGCAATGCGGTCCGCGAGCTGCTGGAGCGGAACTCGGCTTGTCTCGGCTTCCGTCACGAGCGCGCCGATCTGCGCAAGCACGGTGTCGGCCCCTACCCTCGTCGCGACCACCGCGAGAGGTCCTTCTCCGTTCGTGCCGCCCGCGAGCACGGAAGAACCGGGCCCCTTCTCGACGGGCAGGCTCTCCCCGGTCAGGAGCGCTTCGCTGGTCGACGACCGACCTTCGACCACAGTGCCGTCCGTGGGGAAGCGGCCGCCGGGAAGGACCCGCCACCGATCACCCTCCGCCACTTCCGATACCGGAATCTCCTCTTCGACCCCGTCGCGAAGAACAAGCGCGGTGGTCGGAATCAGTTCTCCCAACCGCCGAACGGCTCCCCGAGCCCGCTCTCGGGTCATGTGTTCGAGGTAATTGCCGGTGAGGATCAGGGTCACGATCAAGGAAGAAGCGTCGAAGAAGAGGGAAGGCGGCAGGCGCCCGGGCGCCAGGAGCACCACGACGCTGTAGCCGTAGGCGGCGGTCGTACCGACCGCGATGAGGATGTCCATGTTCCAGACGCGACTTCGGATCGCATCTCTCGTGCTTCGGTAGAACTGCGACCCGGGATAGAACTGGACGATGGACGCGAGGGCGAGCATCACCCACGACCCCGAAGGGACTTGGATGAGGTAGGTGAGGAGCAGCACCGCGACCGAGAGCGGCCATGCCACCGCGAGCTTCCGTCGGAGAGCGCGAAGGGCCGCCGCGGGCTGGGCGAACTCCTGGAGGCAGTGCGCGGAACAGAAGAAGTAGGTCCGATTGTCCCGCACGAGCTTCAGCTCGGCATCTCGCTCGTTGACGAACATCCCGCAAATGGGGTCGGTCGCCATGAACGGTCCGTCGCGCCGAGCGGTGAACCTCGGAGCGGAATCGCTTACTTGGAGGGCGGATGCGTCCGCTCGTAGCTCTTCTGACAGGCCGTCGAACAGAAGTACACCGTCACCCCGCCGTACGTACCGCGAGCGGCAGCCTTACTGTCCTCAATCACCATGCGGCACACGGGGTCCGTCACTTTCGCCATACTAATGCCCTACACCACTCATCCCCATTAGTTTATAGCCCTTGGCAGGCTGCGAGATCCGTCCGAGGGAACCGTGCCCCGCGCGACCGCCGACGAGGACGACCGCTGGTTCGCGATCGACCTTGCCAACACCGTTGCGTGCCCTTCCTGTCAGGGACCGGACCCTTTGGCCTCACATGTGGGGGCTCGAAAGTGGATCGAACGAAAGCGACCCGAGCTTCGCCACCGGCTCCGCCCCGACGAACTAGCTCTCCTTCGCCGGTTCCGCTCCGACGTCCGCCAACTCCTCTCCGTCGCCGTTGAGGGGACCACCCCGTCACGCGCGGCGATGGACGCCATCAATCGGGCGGTGAGAGCCCCCCGACCTCACCCGGAACTGCGGTGGTCCCGTCGTGGTTGGCGAGCGGAGTATCGAGGAGGGACGACAGCGGTCTACCGCCAAATCACCTCTCTCGCTGCCCGTTCGCTGATCGACCTGCTCTCCGAAGCTCCGCGGTCGTGCGTTCGTCGGTGCGAGGGACCCGGCTGCGTTCACTTTCTCGTGGACCCTACGAAACAACAGCGCTGGTGTTCTCCCTCCGGATGCGGGAATCGCGTGCGCGTTCAGCGTCACTATCGCAAACTCCGGTCTTCGTGACGCGGAATCCCGCTTCCGTCGCGGTTCCGACGATGGGCTCCAACTCCCCGCTTCCCGTCGAACCTCGGAACAAAGGCTAAGGCCTAGTAAGCCTCGCGGGCGCACCATGCTCGAGGAACTCGACCCGGCCACCGTCGCTCAGCGCCTCAAAGAGCGACCGGAGTCGGTCGTCCTACTCGACGTGCGGGAAGGGTTCGAGCGGCAGCTCGCGGCGATCCGTCCTTCGCTCCACATTCCGATGAACGACGTACCCGGGAGATTGGAGGAGATTCCCCGGGATCGGCAGGTGATCGTCTACTGCCATTCGGGGGCCCGGTCCTACGTGGTGGCCAACTTCCTCGAGGAGAACGGTTTTTCGTCGGTCGCCAATCTATCGGGCGGAATCGATGCGTGGTCCCTCTACGTCGATCCGAGCGTTCCCCGATACAGTTAGCGCTCGTCCGCGGATCGTGGCGTCTCTTTCGAGTCCGGTCCACGAGGAGCCCGCCGGCGTCCCCCCGGACCGGGCGCCTGCTCGAACACCTCGATGTACCCGCGCATCTTCCAATAGGTGTCGAGGAACTCCTGGCCCCGAGGCGTGACATCGTACACGGCGCGGCCGTCGAGCTCTTCCGACTTCAGCAAGCCCAGCAACTGGAGACGGTCGACGAAGTTACGCAACCGGTCGACCGGCATCCCCGCGCCGTACGAGATCCTCGTGATCCGCGCGGCCCCGTGATAGCGCTTGACCACCTCGAGTACCGTCGCGTAGAGGTCGCTCACCTCCCGTCGACGAGGCGAACTGGGCCCTCCGTCCATCATGCCCGCGCCCTAGAGCGGGAAGGGCGGTAGACTGGCTACCTTTTGCGGTGGGGCCCGGACATGGGCTCCCTCCTTGAGTTCGAGGGAGTCAATGAACGCCACCTGGTCGACCGAGGCGCCCTCCTCGAGGGTGACCCGTCGCGCGAACACTCGCAGCGCCTCCGCCTTCTCCCCGACCTCCACGGTGTCGCCGTAGACATCCTCGGCCTGGGCCTTCGCGTCGAGCTCGACCGTCCCTCCCACGAGCGGACCGGTCGCCCGCGACTTCCGCCCCAGGCTCACTCGGGCGCCCTTCAGTCCCTCGCGGGTGGCCACGGCCCCCCCGATCTCCACATCCCCGGAGAACACCGCACGACGGGCGTCGATCTTCCCTCCGACCTCGAGGGTCTGGCCCGTCAGGGTCTCCCCGACCGAGATTTGCCCTCCCACCTCGAGCTTTCCGGTGAGGTCGAGCGACCCCTTGACGGTGAACCTCCCCCCGACCTCGACGTTCCGACCCTTGCCGTTCCCGCCGATCGACCCGAACCCGCCGATCTCGAGGTCGTCGAAGGCCAGGTCTCGGTCCGCATTCATCATCCCTCCCGCCTCGACCCGGCCCCCCTTCGCCGAGTCGTGGAACTGCGCGACGCCGCCTACCTGAAGTTCCCCGAACTCGAACGGGGCGGTGGAACTGAACTTCCCGCCGACCGCGACGGACTCTCGGACCACCCCGCCGGCCAGGTTCACCACGCCACCGACCTCGAGCTTCTCGAGGGAGACCTCGTGAAGGTCGACGGAACCTCCGGCTTCCACCGACTCCGCCGTCAGCTTGCCGGCCAGACGGAACTTCCCTCCGACCGAGACCTCCTTCGCGGTGAGAGTCTGGGCCCCCTCGAGCCGTCCACCGACCTCGAACTGCTCCGCGGAGGCAGGCCCCCCGACCGACAGCCCGCGATCGACGTCCACCCGCCGGGCGCGAAGCTCGCCTTCGACCTCGACGGCGCCGTCCCGTGTTTCGAGCTCCTGCTGGACGAACAGGTGCCCTTTGACCCGGACCGTCCCGTCATCGGACCGGAACGACCGACACTCCATGTCTCCCCGGACGTCGGCGTCGCCGTCGAACCGGGCCTCCCCACCGACCGCGAGGTGACCGTCAACATCGATCTCCACGTCGGGTTCGGCCCTCAAGTTCCCCTCGAGGGAGCCGATCCGGACCTTCCCATGCCGGGGAATCCGCATTTCTGCCATCGTTACGAGGAACGCTACCCCCTTCTATAGGGGTAGGTCACGCTGGGTGACTACCGGGGCGGACCGAGTGGGTCCGGAGAAACTCCAATAGCCCGCGCCGTTCCCGTCCCCGTGGTCGATTCGCTCGAGGTCGTCCGTCGCGAGATTGTCGACTGCGTTCGCTGCCGGCGACTGGTGTGGTATCGCGAGCGGGTCGCCCACGAGAAGAAGAAGGAGTTCCGGACCGAGGAGTACTGGGGCCGACCCGTTCCGGGGTTCGGAGACCCCGCCGCGCGTCTCGTGGCAGTCGGGCTCGCTCCGGCCGCTCACGGCTCCAACCGGACGGGTCGAGTCTTCACCGGGGACCGTTCCGCGGCGTTCCTAGTGCGTGCCTTCCACGAAGCCGGATTCGCGAGCCAGCCCACGTCGCTCCGACGCGGAGATGGGTTGCGGTACCGCGACCTCTATCTCACCGCGGCGTTGCGATGCGCCCCTCCGGACAATCGGCCCACTCCCGAGGAGCGAGGGAACTGCGCGCCGTTCCTCGAGCGGGAACTGCGGCTCCTCCCCGAGGCCCAGGCCCTCCTCGCGCTCGGCGGCGTGGCATGGGACGCCCTGCGTGACGTCGTCCCACACGTGTACGGCGGCGAGCGACCGGCGGGCGCGTTTGCGCACGGCGCGTGCCTTCCCCTGGGACCGGGGCGTCCGATGTTGTGGGGGTCGTACCACCCCAGTCCCCAGAACACCAACACGGGCAAGCTGACGCTCCCGATGCTCGTCGACCTTCTCCGCCGGATCCGCGCTTCCTACGAGACAGACCCCGCTCCCAGGACACGCCATCCTTAACGGGAGGAACGGGTGCGCGGGACGATGGTCGACTTCGAGATCCTCGACCGGGACGGGCTGGCGCGGCTCGGCCGATTCTCGACTCCGCATGGTTCGGTCGAGACCCCCGCCCTCCTTCCCGTCGTCCATCCGGACCCCGCACGCCAGCCGGTCGCGCCCGAAGAGATGCGCTCGCGCCTCGGGGTCGGTGCGGTGATCACGTCGGCCTACATCACCTGGCGAACGCCGCCGCTCCGCGCGGTGGCCGAGGCGGAGGGCATCCACCGGCTGATTCGCTTCCAAGGGCCCGTGATGACCGATTCGGGAGCCTTCCAGCAGCACGCCTATGGGTCGGTCGAGGTGACTCCGGACGAGATCATGGCGTTCCAGAACACGATCGGGAGCGACATCGCGACCGTCCTCGACGTGTTCACCGAACCAGAGGATAGCCGCGAGGCCACGGAGGCGGGGCTGCGCGCCACCGTTGAGCGCGCGCGCACGGCCCGGTCTCAGAGGGACGGCCTCCTCGCAGTCCCCGTCCAAGGAGGGTCGCACGCGGAACTCCGCGCCGAATCGGC
>CAZCNZ010000098.1:0-6120 GCA_964500245.1 uncultured Thermoplasmatales archaeon
CGACTAGACCAACTTCGGTTCGCGGCGGCGCTGAACTTGACGCAGATCAAAGTAAATTTGCCTCGGTGACGCGATTGTGACGCAACGTCGGCCCGCGCCTCCGTTCGCTTCGCTTTTTTGACGGGGTCATGCCGTAATCTGAGAGAATTGTAAGCTCGCTATGTATGAGCCGAAAGGTCGTTACTTTCCCAACTTGGCCTTTCTCGGCCCGGCTTTTGCGGCCGCAGCCGTCAGCGAGATGGCTGGTTTCGCCGCCAAGCACTTCGCGCTTTTGGCCGTCGGAGCTGAAGGGCCGCCGGCAAGCGAGCCCAAATGGGCGACGCCGCACACGATTCCGCTCGAGCTCAAGACGGTGCGGTTGCGCGATTTCAGCGCCGGCGCGATGGGCTCGCCCGCCTTGCTGTGCGCACCTTTCGCCCTTCATGGCGCAGCCATTACCGATTTCGCCCCCGGGCACAGCCTTGTCGCCGCGCTGCGCCACGCCGGACTGGCGCGCGTGTTCGTGACGGACTGGCGCTCGGCAAACCCGAAAATGCGCTTTTTGGGGATCGATGAATACCTTGCCGACCTCAACGTGCTTGTGGACGATATCGGCAGTCCGGTCGATCTTATCGGCCTGTGCCAGGGCGGCTGGATGGCGCTCGTTTACGCCGCGCGCTTTCCGGGAAAGGTCCGAAAGTTGGTATTGGCCGGCGCGCCGGTCGATTTGACCGCCGCGTCTTCCTCTCTGTCGACGCTGGCTGACACGAGCCCGTTGGCTCTGTTTGAGGAACTGGTGCGGCTCGGCGACGGGGTTGTTCCCGGCCGGAAAGTCATGAAATTCTGGGGAACCGAAACGGTAGCGGCCGAAGACGCGTGGCAGGTCCTGCAGACCGATGAAGCGCTCGATTCCGCCGGCTTTAAGCAGGTCGAAGCGAAGTTTCGGGATTGGTACACCTGGACCGTCGACCTGCCTGGAGCATTTTTCCTTGAAGTGGTGGAAAAACTCTACAAGCGTAACGCACTGGCAGCCGGCAGCTTTGTAGCGCTGGGACACCGGATCGATCTTGCCGCGGTCAAGACGCCGCTGTTCCTGCTGGCGGCGCGTGACGACGAACTGGTGTCGCCGCCACAACTGTTCGCGGCCGAACGTCTGGTGAGCACGCCGGCAGGCAGTGTACGCAAGCTGACAGTGCCGTCCCGCCATGTCGGTCTGTTCATGGGCAAGGCAGTCCTTGAAGATACGTGGCCGAAGATCGTCCGCTGGATCGGCGAACAGCCCGTCGCTGCTGCAGGGCACGCAGAAGCGCGCATAGCCGCAAGCATCTATTGACGTTCCGCGGCGCGGAAGGGAGCATTGGACATGAAAACCATATCCGCCGGCGCAAAACTCACGGTCGCCCCCAAACGGCGGCAGCGGCATTATTCGTATGACGAGAGTTTAGACGAATCCGCAAAACTCATTGCCGATGAACCCGCTGAAGTGGAACGAGAGACCCCCGCGGAAGAGAACGAGGCGATAGAACGATCCGAAGACGGCGAATCGGCAGGTCCGTCGGCATTCGAAGAGTGAAGGGTATGCTGCAGCGCGAAGAACCGGGCGTCAGCAGCTAGGACGGCCAGATTTGATCCACGTCAAAGTTTAGGCCTGCGAAAGGGGTAAATTTTTTCCTATAATACGATTTATTTGGAGGCGTGTTGTGGCAGCTAAAGAAGCAAAGAGCGGGCAGACCGAAGGCTTCCCGATGTTTCAGCTGAATCCCGCTGAGCTCGCGGCGATGAGCCAGAAACGCATTGAGCAATTCGTCAACGCCCAGAGCGAGTTTCTCGAGGAGCTGCGGAAAGCAAACCAGCAATGGCTTGAACGCGCGCAGTTCGAAGCGAATGCCGGGTCCGAGTTTGTATCCAAACTGGCGTCCGCGCATTCCATCCCCGAGGCAATGACGACTTGTCAGGAATGGAACAGCCGCCGGCTTGAGATGTTGGCCGAGGATGGCAAGCATCTGCTAGCCGACACTCAGAAGTTCGTGGAAATGAGTGCACATCTTCTCTCGCGCGGCTGGCAGCCCGAAAGCGGCACCGCAGCGCGCGCATAGCCCAGGTTGTAGTGACGCGCACGGGCATTCGTGCGCGGACCTTTTTGTAATCCGGCGCGCGTTTACGCGGGCCGCGATGTTTGCGCTTTTGCCCTGGCAATGCGCGACCCCGAATCAAAAAGAAGCCGATAAGGGAGGTCCCCAATGAAACCGAAGTCAAACACCAGCTCAAATGGGCAAGAGCATCCCGCCGCGTCGGCCACTGCCGACTCGGCACAGGCACAGCAGCTCGCGATGCGCGTTTTAAAGCTGCGCTGGATGGGAATGGATACCGAGGCCGGCCGGATCGAAGCCGCGCTCAGCCGCGTTGCTCGCGGCTGCACATTGTTGGCCGGTCCGTTCGACACCGACTAAACGAAATCGATAACCCACCGGCCGCTTTTTGAGCCACATCAACGCGGTCCGGCCCGCTCTGCGCCAAGTTCTTCCGCATCCGACAAGCGTTCGGAACGAGGTTGTCCTTGCTGCAAGTCTCACCGCGAACGACTGCAGTTGAGCCTGGTCGCCGGCGGACCAGCATACGCGGCCGCTGGGTGATCATTGTTTTGGTCATTGCCGCCGTGACTGGCGGCCTTTGGTGGTGGGGCATGCATCGCGCCGCGCCGGCGCAATACGTGACCACGCCGGCCGAGCGCGGCGCCATTACACGGGTCGTTACTGCAACCGGAACCGTCAATCCGGTGCTCACGATCATTGTCGGGGCTTACGTCTCGGGCGTGATCCAAAACCTGTACTGCGACTACAACACGCAAGTACGGGCGGGGGAGGTCTGCGCCAGGATCGACCCGCGGCCGTATCAGGCAACGTTCGATCAATATTCCGGCCAGCTGCAGCGCGATCAGGCGGTGCGCGACAAGGACCGCACCGATCTCGCTCGCTATCAACAGCTGGCTGCGCAGAACTCGATTGCCCGCCAGCAGGCGGAGGATCAGAGCTACGTCGTCAATCAGGATGAAGCGACCGTAAAGCTCGATCAGGCGCTGGTGGAAGGCGCCAAGCTCAATCTCGACTACACCAACATCATTTCGCCCGTGGACGGCGTCGTCGTATCCCGCAGCGTGACCGGCGGGCAGACGGTTGCCTCAACGTTCCAGACGCCGACGCTGTTTCTTATCGCCACCGACCTCAAGCGCATGGAAGTGGACACCAACACCAGCGAAGGCGACATGGGCGGCGTCAAGGAAGGCAACAAGGCTACCTTCACTGTCGACGCCTATCCCCAGCGGATTTTCCACGGCGCCGTGAGCCAGGTGCGGCAATCGCCGCAAACGGTGCAGAATGTCGTGACCTATGACGTGGTGATCGGCGTTGACAACAGCGATTTGGCGCTCGTGCCGGGCATGACTGCTTCCACGCAGATCATCATCGATCAAAGAAGCGATGTGTTGCGCGTGCCGAACCAGGCGCTGCGTTACGTGCCGGGCGGTCTTCCGGCGGTTATCTCCCGCGGTGGACCCGCGCCGGCTGGCAAGCAACAGCAGATTTGGGTGCTGCGTGATGGCCAGCCGGTCGCGGTCAGCGTGGTGTCCGGCCTCAGTGACGACAATTTCACCGAAATCGCCGCCGGTGACCTGCACAGCGGCGATCAGGTCATTACCTCCGAGCGCCGCGCCGGGGTAACGGCCCAGCAGGGCTTGCCGCCGCCGCGGCTCTGAGATCCCGCCATGCCAAGCGCAGGCTCCGCAATGATGCGGCCGCTGATCGAGGTCGAGAGCGTCACACGCACTTTCGTGCTTGGCGACGTGAAGGTCGAAGCGCTGCGCGGCGTCAGCCTGACCGTGCAAGCCGGCGAGTTTGTCGCCATCATGGGCTCGTCAGGTTCGGGCAAGTCGACACTGATGAACATTCTCGGCTGTCTCGATCGTCCGACCAGCGGCCACTATTTCCTGGAGGGCGTGGACGTAGCGGCGCTGCGCGAGCCGGAACTCGCCCGCATACGCAGCGAACAACTCGGTTTCGTATTCCAGAGCTTCAACCTGCTGGCGCGCACCAGCGCCATCGAAAATGTCGGCCTACCCCTGTACTACGCCGCCTCGGGGCCGAAGCGGCGCGCGGTACGCACCGAGCGGGCCCGCGCGGCGCTGCAGCTTCTTGGGCTGGGCGATCGCGAGCGCAATACGCCCGGTCAGCTCTCCGGCGGTCAACAGCAGCGCGTGGCCATCGCGCGCGCGCTGATCAACGCGCCCAGCCTCCTGCTTGCCGACGAGCCGACCGGAAATCTCGACACGCGAACTTCGCACGAGATCATGGAGACGCTCCGCTCGCTCAATCGCGCCCAGGGCCTCACCATCGTTCTGGTGACACACGAGGCTGACATCGCCGCTTATGCCGACCGGGTCGTGACCATGCGCGACGGCAAAATCGTCGCCGACGAGCGGGTGCCCAAGCCGACGGCGCCCTCCGCCGCCGCGGAGCCTGAACGCGCGGCATTCTTCCGCCCACCAGAGCTCGGCGCGGGCCCGACGCTTCTGAGCAGCGGGTTCGTCGCCTTCGCGGCGATGATCCTTGCGGCCGCAGCGCAGGCGATCGGGCGCAACAAGATGCGTTCGGCACTCACCATGTTGGGCGTGTTCATCGGCGTTGCGGCACTCATCGTCATGGTCGCCGTCGGCAACGGCGCGAGCGAGGCGGTGCGCAAGCAAATCGAAAGCCTCGGCACCAACGTGGTGGTGATCTTGCCCGGCGCGCTGACCACGGGTGGCATCCGCGCCGGCTTCGGCAGCGCCAGCACGCTCACGGTTGCCGACGCGCGTGCAATCCGCCGCGAGGATCCCGCGGTCGGGCAAGTCGGCTACGTCATCCGCCAGCAGGGACAGGTGCAGTACGGCAATCAGAACTGGACGACGACCATTCAGGGCGTCAGCACGAACTATCCGCCGATCACGAACTGGCGCATTGCCGCCGGGCGCGGTATCGCCGCGGAGGACGAGAGCAAAGCCAATCTGGTGGCCGTCATCGGGCAGACGGTGTATCGCCAGCTTTTCGGATCGGGCGAGAATCCGATCGGCGCCTCCATCCAGGTCAAGAGCGTACCGCTGCAGGTGATCGGGCTACTGGCCGCCAAGGGCCAATCGCCGTTCGGCGCCGATCAGGACGATCTCGTCATGCTGCCGTTTGCCACGGCCGAGCGCAAAGTGCTGGGCGTGGCCGCACCGACGCAGCAGCAAACGCCGCTCAATTGGCCCTATCTGCCGCCGCCCAATCCATACAATTTGCAGGCGCGGCTGACCGGGTACGCCAACCAGATCTACGTGCAGGCGGTGAGCCAGCCGATGGTGCAGACGGCAATCCGGCAAGCGAGCGATACGCTCATTCGCCGGCACCGCATCAAGCCCGGCGCCATCAACGACTTCGACGTACGCAACCTGAGCCAGTTCGTCGAAACAGCAGAGAGCTCCAGCCGCATCATGGCGCTTCTACTCGCCGCAGTGGCGTCGATTTCGCTGCTGGTCGGCGGCATCGGGATCATGAACATCCTGCTCGTCTCGGTGACCGAACGAACGCGCGAGATCGGCTTGCGCATGGCGATCGGAGCGCGGCGGATACACGTGTTGCTGCAGTTTCTCGCCGAAGCGATCTTTCTCAGCGTGAGCGGCGGGGTTGCCGGCATCGTTGTAGGAATAGCGCTTTCGGCCCTGCTTTCATTCTTCTTCGGTTGGTCGGCGCCGGTATCGCTGGCGGCCGTCGGCGGCGGTTTTCTGTTCGCCGCGGCGGTTGGCGTGTTCTTCGGATTTTATCCGGCGCGCAAGGCAGCGGGCCTCAATCCGATTGATGCGTTGCGCTACGAGTGAGCTTCGGTCTTGATTTGCAGCAACGCGCTAATGCAACGCACCGCTACATGCGGCGGGAGTACCAAGATGGCGACGAGACGCGAGGTCAATATCGGCCTTATTTCAAGCGTGGCAGCTGCGGCAGCGACACCCGCGTTTGCGCAGAAGCAGCAGGTGATCGACTTGCCTCCGCCGGCCATGGCCGGCGGCAAGTCGCTGATGCAATCGCTGCAGGATCGGCGATCGATCCGCACCTATTCCGATCAGGCCCTGTC
>CAZCNZ010000099.1:0-4130 GCA_964500245.1 uncultured Thermoplasmatales archaeon
CGCTCCACCTCCGTATTATACGCACGCCGGTTCTTCCTCCCGGCAGTATCGTATGACCGACCCCATGGAGAAGCTCCGATTCGGCTCGGAGCTCGTCAAGCGCGGCTTCGCCCGCATGCAGCAGGGCGGAGTCATCATGGATGTGACCACCGCCGACCAGGCCGCCGTCGCCGAAGAGGCGGGGGCCGTGGCGGTGATGGCACTCGAGCGGGTTCCCGCCGACATTCGTGCGGCGGGCGGTGTGGCCCGGATGGCCGACCCGATGAAGATCCGGGAGATCAAGGAGCGAGTGTCCATCCCGGTCATGGCGAAGTGCCGGATCGGGCACACGGCGGAGGCCCAGATCCTCCAGGCGCTCGCCGTCGACATGATCGACGAGTCGGAAGTGCTGACCCCGGCCGACCCGTTCCAGCACGTCGACAAGAAGGCGTTCAAGATCCCCTTCGTCTGCGGCGCCCGGAACCTGGGAGAGGCGCTCCGACGGATCGACGAAGGCGCCGCGATGATCCGGACGAAGGGAGAGGCCGGCACCGGGAACGTGGTGGAGGCCGTTCGTCACATCCGTCAGATGCTGAACGACGTCGCGGAGGTCCGGAAGCTGCCCAAGAAGGACGTGGCGGCGTGGGCGAAGAAGGAGCGGGTCCCCGAGGAGCTCGTGAGCGAGGTCCGCAGTCTCGGCCGACTTCCCGTCGTGAACTTCGCGGCGGGCGGCATTGCGACCCCGGCCGATGCGGCGCTCTGCCGATTCCTCGGAGTGGACGGCGTTTTCGTCGGGAGCGGGATCTTCAAGGCGGAGCATCCGATGAAGGTCGCCCGGGCGATCGTCGAGGCGTCGCTCCACTACGACCAGCCGGAAGTGCTCGCGCGAGTCTCCACGAATCTCGGCGAGGCGATGCGGGGTATCGAGATCGGCACCCTGACCTCCGAGACGATGCGGCAGACCCGCGAATCGACGCCCCCCGTGGCGAGCCCCCATCGCGCCGCTCCCGAGGCCTGAACCGCGGAACCACCCCCCGCCGATGCGCGTAAAGCAGGGACCGGTCTAGCCCGACCCCGTGCGGATCGTCCAGGTCCTGCCGTTCTATCACCCCCACGCCGGCGGGGTAGAATCCCACGTCCGGGGCCTCGTCCGGGAGTTCACGCGCGAGGGCCACGAGGTGACGGTCGTCACCTCTCGCTACGACCGTCACCTGCCGGCTCAGGAGGAGATGGAGGGCTACCGGGTCCTGCGCGCGCGTTCTCTCGGGGTGGTCCTCGACACCCCCTTGGACTTCGGCATCGGCCGCGCCGTACGCCCTCTCGAGGCGGACGTGTTCCACCTTCACTATCCGCCGCCGCTCACCTCCTACTTCGCGACCCGCGTGCTCGCCCGCCGAAAGGCCCCGGTCTGCCTCACCTACCACTGCGACCTCTACCTCCCGGGCGCCCCGGGGCGGCTGCTCGCGGGGATCTACCAGACGGTCTTCCTGCCCGCCACCCTCGACCGGACCCGGCGAATCATCGTCCACACGCGGAGCTACGGGGCCACGTCCGCGATGCTGCGCGGGCGCGAGTTGAGTGTCATCCCCTCGGCGGTGGACCTCGAGCGATTCCGCCCGGGCCTCGACGTAAGCAGGATCCGCACCGACCTCCGCCTCGAAGGAAAGCGGGTCATGATCTTCACCGGTCGTCTCGTCCCCCACAAGGGCGTGGATGTCATCCTCGAGGCGCTCGCGCAGCTACCGAAGGACGTGGTCCTCGTCGTGATCGGCGCCGGGCCCCGTCTCCCGAGCCTCGTGGGAATCGCCCGACGGCTCGGTGTCGAGGACCGCGTCCGGTTCTGCCCGGCGGTTTCCGATGAGGACCTCCCTCGATTCCTCGCGCTCGGCGACGTGTTCGTGTTCCCGTCTCAGAACCGGCTCGAGGGATTCGGCCTCGTGGTCGCCGAAGCGATGGCCGCGGGGCTGCCCGTCGTCGTGGCCGACATGCCCGGCGTTCGGGAGGTCATCGAGCCAGGACGGGAGGGGCTCCTCGCCGAACCGCTCATCGCTACCGACCTCGCCGACAAGGTCCGGATCGTCCTGGACGACCCGGCCCTCGCGAAGCGCATGGGACGCGCGGCCCGCGACCGGGCCGAGGCGCTCTACGCGCTCCCCGTGGTCGCCCGCTCGCTGATCAACCTGTACGAAGGCCTGCACGCAACTGGTTGATCTGGACCTTCAGCCGCTCGGCTTCACCGGCGGCGGCCTTCTTCCAATCGGGCCCGGACGAGGCATAGAGGATGCTTCGGGAGGCGTTCACGAGGAGCGCCCGGCCGTGCGCGTCGACTCCTTCCCGGACCGCGGTCGCGAGGGAACCTCCCTGCGCTCCGATTCCGGGAACGAGCATCGGAATCGAGTTCCCCAAGGTGGCGCGGGCGGCATGGAAGGCATCGGAGAACGTCGCGCCGAGCACGACGCCGACGTTTCCATGGGCGTGGGCCAGACGACGCACCTCCCCGACGACCGCGAGCCAGAGGGGCCCGCGCGGCGTCGGGATCTCCTGGAAGTCGATCGCGCCCGGGTTCGAGGAGTGCGCGACCACGAACACGCCGTGGGCCGGGTCGTCGAGGAACGGCTGGAGGGTCTCCCAGCCAAGCCACGGGGTGAACGTGATCGCATCGAAGCCGAATTCGCCGAACACCCCGTCCCGGGTCATCCGAAGGGTGTTCGGGATGTCGTTGGCTTTGAGGTCGAGGATGCGCAGGCGCGTCGGGCCGATGCGCCGGCACAGCCGGCCGAGAAAGTCGACACCGACGGGTCCGTACTGGAGGTAGGAACCGAATTGCATCTTGTAGGCGGCCGCGTGCGGGTAGGTCGCGGTCACGATACCGTTCAGGAACCGTTCCAACTGGAGGCGTGGTCGAAGTCTTCGCAGGCCCCGCGGCATCAGGCTCGGGTCCGGATCGAGGCCCACGCAGACGAGGGAATTCCGGGCCGAAAGGATCCGGTCGAGCCGTTGGACGAACTTCGGCGCCACGGTGCGCGAGTCAGGAGCCTCGGGGGAAAAGGATTGTCACTGGGGCGCGTGCCCGCCCGGCCCAGTGCGTCGTTCATCGTCCGCAAGCCTCCGGGCTCTTTTATCACCGAACGAAGTGGCGCCGCCTGTCGCGCGTCCCATGACCGCCGAATCCTCGCCCCCCACTTCCGTCGAGACCCGTCTCCGAGACCTTCGGACGGATACGTCGCCGGTCGAGTTCGTGGCCCGCGTGGTGGCCTGCGAGCGGCGCGACGTCACCCGCAAGTCGGATGGAAGCCGCCGGCCCGTTCTCACGGGTCTCCTGAGTGACGGCACGGCGACCGTGCGGTTCAGCTGGTGGGACCCGCCTCGCGAAGGAATCGAACGCGGGGTCGTGCTCCGGGCCGTCGGCGCGGAGGTGCGGGAGTTCCGCGGGCGACCCGAAGTCACGTTCAGCTGGAGGACGCGGGTCGGGCCCGCGAGCCCCGCCGAGCTCCCACGACTGGACGCGGACGAGATTCCGTTCCGAACCGTCCGGGACCTCCACCCCTCGGAGGAGGGATTCCGGATCGAGGTCCGTATCGTGCGCATCGCTCCGAAGACCGTCACTGTCGGCACCGAACGCCGGGTGGTCCACGAGGGCCTGGTCGCGGACCGGACCGGTGCGATCGCCCTTTCATCCTGGAGCGACTTCGGGCTGCACGCCGGGGAGGCGGTGCGGATCGCCGGCGGATACGTCCGCGCCTTCCGGGGACGCCCTCAGCTGGTGCTCGACGACCGTTCGAGCGTCGTGCGGGTCGATGGAACTGACCTCCCCGACCCGGCACAACTGCTCGCTTCGCCGCCGAGGTCGATCGCCGAAGTGGACGACGAGGGCGGAGGGGAGGCGGTCGCTGTCGAGGGACTGGTCGTGGCTCTTCTACCACCCAGTGGGATTGTCTTCCGCTGCCCCACGTGCCACCGCTCCATTCGGAGCGGCATCTGTCGCGTGCACGGCCAGGTCGAAGGCCAATCGGACCTTCGGGCTCGGATCGTGCTCGATGATGGAACCGGTGCGCTCACGGTGAACGCGAACCGGGCCGATACCGAACGCCTCTGGGGCGTGACCCTCGCCGAAGCCGAGGCCCGACTTCGGAGCCAGCCGGACCCGACCC
>CAZCNZ010000100.1:0-3628 GCA_964500245.1 uncultured Thermoplasmatales archaeon
TCCTGCTTGTCGGAGAACGGGTCGCTCGGGATCTTCACGAGCTCCGACAGCATGTCCACCATCTGGCGCTTCATCGGAACTGTACCCTCGCTCCGTCCGGACGCGAGCCCGCTCGGGAGCGTTTCACCGAGAGGCTCCGACGCATCTTAACGGTGTGGTTCGGCGGGGGCGCGCGCCGCGACGACCCGCGTCCGGCGGAGGGCGCGACCGAACCCTTCGGGCGAGCCGACCGACCACCACTCCCCGACGCGCGGGCTCAGAACGAGACTTGCGACTCGGCCCCCATCCGCGAGGAGGGTGCGGATCCCGTCGGTCAGCTCGAGCTCGGCCGGATGCTCGGCATGGCGGTACTTCTCGAGCGCGGCGAAGATCGAAGGGTGGAACGCGTACACGGCCGTGGCTGCCCAGTGCGACTTAGGGCGCTCCGGCTTTTCGACCATGGCCGTGACGTCGAGGCGCGCGATCCCGTGCACCGACGGGCCCCGGCGGCCCTCGACGACCCCGTAACGTCGGGGGTCCGACACCTTCCGGACGAGCAGCACGGCGTCGAGACCGTCCCGCTCGAGGAGCGCTCCCATTGCGCGGAGGATGTTTCCGCGGTGGGGTTCCAACAGGACGGCGTCCCCGGCGTGCAGGAAGAACCGTTGTCCGCCGACAGACCCTCTCGCCCGCGACACGGCGTCCCCGAACCCTCGGGGCCGGTTCTGGACCGCGAAGGAGACCCGGAGCCGCCCGAGGGTGTCGTAGAAGCGGCGGGTCTCGGCGAGGCGGTCGCCATGATGGCGGTGCCGGCGGAGGAACTTCGGGTCGACCGTGAAGTAGTTCCGGACCGCCTCGGCGTCCCGGGGTTGGTGGACGATCGTCAGGTGGAACGCCCCCGCCGCCACGAGCGTCTCGACGACCAGGTGGGCGACCGGTTTCAGGACCGGAGCGCCGTTGCTACCGCGGTCGTAGAGGGGAAGGAACTCCTTCCGCAGCCCCCGGCTCCACGGGAGCATGCGGGTTCCCTCGCCCGCGAGGGTGACGACGGCTTCCATTGTGAGGTCAGGCCGGGGGTCCTTCGGTCGTCGGCTCGCCGGGCCCGGTCGAGGGTGGCGCGGGCGTCGAGGCGTGCCGGGCGAGGATGGCCGGACGGCTGTCGACCGACCGCCACTGGACGGTCGGCTGGACCACGTACCGCCGGGCCTCGAGGCGGCGGCGGTACCGCAGGAGGTCGTGGAAGATCTCGCGAACGACCTCTTCGAGTTCCCGGGTGCGCCGGTATCCCAGGGTGTAGAGGCGCTCGTGGATCGGGTTGTAGTAGTGCTGCTCGGCTTCGACACGCGGGTCGGGCGGATGCTCGATGACGGGCGAGAGCCCGAACTCCTTCGCCACGCGAGCGGTGGTCTCCGCGAGCTCGTTCACCGAGTAGGCGGCGTCGAACTGGTTGAAGACGCGGTACTCGCCCGGCTGTGCCGGGTTCTCGACCGCGAGGCGGAGCGACTGCATCGAGTCTTCGAGGGCGATGAATCCACGACGCTGCTCGCCCTTTCCGTACGGCGTGATCGGGAGGCCGAGCACCGACTGCGCGATGAACCGGTTGAGCGCCGTGCCCCACGTCTCGTCGAAATCGAACCGCGTGAGGAGGCGATGGTCGCTCATCTCGGCCGTGCGGATCCCGTAGATGACCCCCTGCATCACGTCGGTGGCGGCGATGCCGAAGATCTTGGAGGCGAACATCACGTCGCCCGAGTCGAACACCTTGCTCCAGTGGTACCACGAGCCGGCCTGGCGGGGGAACGGGAGGACGTCCTTGCGGCCGCGGAACTCCGTCTCGAAGAACCCCTCGGGGATGTCGGTGTTCGGTGTCCCGTACTCGCCCATCGTGCCCATCTTCACGAGGTGGGCCTTAGGGCAGGCATCGCGGATGGCGTAGAGGAGGTGGAGCGTGCCAGTGAGGTTCTCCACTTGCGTCGCGACGGCGTGATGGACATCGATCATCGAGTACGGTGCACTTCGCTGTTCCGCGAGGTGAACGATGGCGTCAGGCTTCTCCCGTTCGAGGACCGAGTGGACGAACGCGTAGTTGCCGAGGTCGCCGCGGTAGAACCCGAGTTCCTTTCCGAGCAGGGTGCGCACCGCCCTCTGGCGGTTCGCGAACGAGGGGACCGCCACCGCCGACCAGGAGCCGACCTCCTTCACCCGCCGTCGCGTGACGAAATTGTCGATCCCGAACACCTCGTGCCCGCGACCGAGCAGGTGAAGGGCGAGCGGCCAGCCAGAGTACCCATCGATGCCGGTAATCAGTACCTTCATGGGGACTGCCTTCAACATGCGTCGAGCCCGTTTAAAAGGAGAACGGGTCCAACGGGTTTGAGCCCAAAGCCGCATAAGCGCGGGCGGGGTGGGCTTACCTCGAGGTCGCCCTCAGGACCAGTACGCATGGGCGTTTCTGACGTCCGCATCGTCGACACCCGGGACGAGCCGCTGAAGGGCGCGATGATGGTGGTCGGCTTTCCGACCCACGGTCTCGTCGGGTCGGTCGCCGCCTCCTATCTCGTGCACTCGCTCGACATGACCCTGGTCGCTTACATGATCAGCGAGGAGTTCCCGCCGACCGTGATCATGGAGGAGGGAGTGGTCAGCGCGCCGGTCCGATTCTACGCGAGCAAGCTCGTCTGCGGTGTCGACCGCTCGTGTGACCAATTGCTGGTGGTCCTCTCGGATACCCAGCCGCCTCCCTCGATGCTGAACGCGATCGGTCGGACCCTTCTCGACTGGGCGGATGCGAAGGGAATCCAGCTCATCGTGGCGGTCGAGGGCCAGCCGATCGAAGGCGAATCGCGGGGCGACGCCCGGGTGGTGGCGATGGCCAACCGCGCGGCGGCCCCCCTGCTCGAGAAGTACCGTTTCGACGCCGCAAGCGGCGTCGTGACCGGGCTTTCTGGCGGTCTTCTCCTGGGGGCGATCGCGCGGACGACCCCCGTCCTCTGCCTCGTGGCCCAGGCGCATAAGGACTATCCGGACGCCCGGGCGGCCGCGAAGGTGATCGAGACGATCAACCCGCTCGTCCCCCTCCTCGTGCTCGACACGAAGCCGCTCCGGGACAAGGCCCGTCAGATCGAGTCGGAGGTCCGCAAGACCCTCCAGCAGACCCGGGAGTCGATGGAAAGCATGCGGCACGCCGAACCGGAAGGGCCGGGTGAGATGTATCGCTGATTCCGCGATCGGCGCCCCGAGCGCCCCGGCACCGGACAGCCGCCCTCCGGTGACGCTCCGCGAGTTCCGTGCCTCGGACCTTCCGTTCGTCGGTGCGATCGTCGCCGAGGCGCTCCACGAGCACTACGACCCGTCGCTCTACACTTCCCTCTCCACCGAGTGGCCGACCGGATTCCTGGTCGCCGCCGACGTCTCGGACGTGCCGGCGGGCTTCCTCCTCGGGGTGAACCAGGTCGAGGGCGAGGCCCGCGTCCTGATGTTCGCGGTAGAGCGTCGACAGAGGGCCCAGGGGATCGGCACCCTCCTCATGACGACGTTCCTCGACCGGTGCCGGTCGCGGGGATTCCGGCGGGTGACGCTGGAGGTCCGCGTCTCGAACGCCACCGCGATCCGCTTCTACACCCGTTACCAATTCTCGGTGGTCGACCTG
>CAZCNZ010000101.1:0-4515 GCA_964500245.1 uncultured Thermoplasmatales archaeon
CGGGACCTCCGTGCTCGAAACGAACGTCACCGTCCTCGGGGAGTCCACGGGTCTTCCGGTCGCCTCGATCCCGCTCTGGGTGGCCCCGACGGGAGTCGCGTACGACTCGGCCCAGGGAGCCGTGTACGCCGTGGACAACGCAGGCAACGACCTCTACGAGGTCAACACGTCCACGGGCTACGTGGTCCACGTCGAGACCGGCGGACCGAACCCGACCTCCACCTCGATCCAGGCTCCGGTCGTCTACGACGGAGCGAACGGGGACCTCTACGCGGCCGACGCGTCGGAGCCGTACGTGGACGTCTACGGACCGGCCCATACGTTCCTCGAGGCGATTCCCGTGGGCGAATGGCCGGACGCGCTCGCGTACGACAACGCGAGCGACCTCCTCTTTGCGGCGGACAACTACAACGGGAACGTCACCATCATCGACACGAGCACCAACACGGTCCTCGCAACCAGCCTGACGGTGAAGGACTACGACATCCTCTCGGCGGTGGCGTACGACCCGCACAACAACGAGGTGTACGTCGCCGACCGGACCGGCGGGAACGTGACCGTTTGGGGCGCGGACAACGACACGAAGCTCCGCTCGATCCCGGTCGGCCTGAGCCCGACCTCGATCGTGTTCGACCCCGGGAACAACACCCTCTTCGTCGCGAACGAGGGGTCGTCCAACGTGAGCGTCATCAACGACACGACGAACTCTGTCGTGCAGTCGTTCACGCTCGTCGGGGCGTATCTGCTCGCTTACGACGGCGCGCTGAACGCGGTCTACAACGCCTACTACTTCACGGACGACATCGAGGCGTTCAACGCCTCCACGTACGCCACGCTCTCCGGGAGCCCTCTCAATCTCGGCGAAGGCGGGGGCTACTACGTTCAGGGCCTCGTCTACGATCCGGCGAACGGCGAGATGTACGTCGACGACTCGACGGGCGATGCGCTGAACGCTGTCGGTACGCCCACCGTCCCACGATACCCCGTGGAGTTCATCGAGACGGGGCTCCCCCAGGGCACCTCTTGGAGCGTGACGCTCAACAGCTCCGAGCAGTCGTCGACCACGCCCACCATCACCTTCTCGAACGAGCTCGGCAGCTTGCCGTTCACGGTGGGGACGGTCCCGGGGTACACGGCGAACGTGACCTCGGGCACCGTGGTGGTCACGAACGGGGCGAAGACGGTCCACGTCGGGTTCGCTCTCGATCAGTACGGGGTCTCGTTCGTGGAGACCGGGTTGCCGACCTCCTCGCTCTGGAACGTTACCCTGAACGGCGTCGAGAACCACTCGACGACCGACAGGATCGGGTTCACCGAGGTCGCCGGTACCTATCCGTTCACTGTCGGTGCGTTCCTCGGCTACGCCGCGAACGTGACGCACGGGAGCGTCATCGTCACGGCGGAGTCGGTCGTCGTCGAGATCGGGTTCACCCCGGAACACTCGGTGTTCCCGGTCACGTTCGTTGAGACGGGCCTTCCCGTATCGACGCCCTGGAGCGTCACGTTCCATGGTGCGGAAAACTCCTCGACCACTTCCACCATCGGCTTCCTCGACCCGAACGGGACGTGGCCGTTCACCATCGGCGCGGTCACGGGGTACACGGCGAACATCACCGCGGGCTCCATCGACGTCCACGGTGCCCCGGCGCAACAGGAGGTCACGTTCACGGCCGGAGCCGCCCCCCTCTCTGTGCAGCTGGGCGCGAACCCGACCAGTATCGTCCTCGGACACTCCACGACGCTCACGGCGACCGCCTCCGGAGGGTCGCCCCCGCTCTCGTACCTCTACACCGGGCTCCCGAGCGGCTGCACGACGCAGAACAGCCCCTCGTGGGCCTGCACGCCCACCGCGAAGGGGACGTTCACCATCACCGTGAACGTGACCGACTCTCTCGGCAAGTCGGCGCAGTCATCGACGTCGCTGACCGTGACGGCGGCCACCACCAACACTACGGGCAACGGGACCGGGAACCCCTCGAACCTCGGAACGTACGAGATCGTCGGGGGAGCAGCCGCCGCGATCGGGGTGGCGCTGCTCGTGGTGTTCCTGGTGGCGCGGCGACGGCGTCGGCCTCCGGGCGCGGAGACGGCGGGCGGCCCGGCTCCGCAGAACCCTCCGCCCTAGGGTTCCCGTCGCGCCCGCGACGGCCCCCAGCTAGAGCCGTCGCATCCGGAGGCGCTCGACGGCCGTCTTGTTGTCGTCGAAGTGGAGACGGCGGATCGCTTCCTCGGCCGAGACCCATTCCGCGGCCTCGTGCTCGCCGCTGAGGCGAGGCTCGAACGATCGGGGAACCCTCAGGGCGAACGCGTGCAGGCGCCAGACCTCGCCGTTGTCGGCCCGGAACGGGACGTGCCAGTCGAGGTCAATCAACTCCTCCGGTCGGCAGAGGAGACCCGTCTCCTCCTCGAGCTCGCGGCAGAGCGCGGACGGAAAGTCCGCGTCGGACGCGTCGACCTTCCCGCTCACCGGCACCCAGATCCGGCCGCGCGCCGGGTATCGCCGGAACAGCAGGAGCTCGAGCGGCGGCGTGGCGAAGAGATAGCCCTCGACGCACTCCTGGGATACCCGACCGGAAACGTCGGACACTACCGGGACCGGGAGAGGATCTGGAGGATCGCCTCGGCCGGCTCGCCTTTCGCCTGGAAGAGGGCCTCGATCGCTTCCTCGCGCGAAACGTTCGCCTGCTCCATCACAAGCCGGATGTCCTCCTCGGGAGGCCCGCTCGGAGCGGCGGGGGCTGCCGGCGTCGCCGCGGGAACCGCCGAGGACGGCCCGGCGCTCCGCGGACGGATCTCGGGTTTGCCCACCACTTGGTAGGTACGCGTCCCCTGGACGGTGAGGATCGTCACTTCCGGCGAGCGGAAGACGTGCTCCTTCGTCTTGGTCCGGACGATCACCTCTTCGACGTCCGAAACCTCCTCGGTCGTCATCCCCATACGGCGCATCATCAGCTCCATCTGCCGCGCGTTGCGGGGTCCCCCGGGCATCATCGGTCGTCCCTCCTAGAGGTCGTCGTCCCCCGAGACCGCTCGCAGCTTCGCCTCGAGGTCGGGGTCCTCGGACGTCGCCCCCTCATCGAGCGGGGGCGCGAGGCCGCGACGCCGTCCCTTGCCGCGCGGAGCCTCGCTCGCCCTTCGGGTCTGGGCGGCGAGGTCATCGAGGAGACCCACCACGCCGGCCATCAGGTTCCAGCCGGTGTGGGAGGCGTAGAAGATCCGACCCTGCTCGGTGAACAGACGGGCCTCGACCGTGAGGTCGTTCGTCCGGTGGGTCCCCTGCGGGACGAAATGGAGCGTGAGCAGCGTGGGGCGTACGTACCGGGCGATCCGGCGAAGTCCCTTCGCCACGCCGCCGTCGATCTCGGCGAGCAGTCCCGGGTCGACGGAGCCGCGGAGCCCTGTGATCTCGACATAGACGTTCTCGATGCCACCGCGGACTGCCCCCGGGCGGGCCCGGGAGATCGCGAAGCTCAGGAGGTCCGCCTGCCCGACGATGCGGGTCGGACGGCTGTCCTCGACCACGAAGACGCTCGACACCTTCTCGCGGGTCATCGTCCGCGCGGCCTCGACTGCGCTCGCGCCGAGCGGCACGGTGACGGCGGGGGAACGCATGATCGACCCGACCTTCACCTCGAGCGCGGAGCGGCTCGCCCGCGCGTCGCGCTTCCCGCCGACGGTGGGTCGCCACAAGACCCCGCCGAGGTCGGAGAGACCGACCGCGCCGACCACGCGCCCCTTGCGGTCGACGACCGGTAGCGGGTGGTCTTCGAGGACGCGAAGCTGAACGAGCAGGTTGCGGCACTGGTCGTCCTCGCGGACGACCGCTCCGGCGGAACGCGCGACCTGCTCCACGGTCGGTCCGTCGGACGGACGGAAGACCGCGAGCCCCGGCATCGCGCGCACGAGGTCGCTCCGGCCGATGACGCCGAGCAGTTCGCCCCGGTGACCGACGACCGGCGCCCCGCGCAACCCGGTCGAGAGCAGCTGCTCCGCGACCTCCGAGAACGGGGTCGTGGGGAGGATGAGCGGAGGAAGGACGAGGAGGTGTTCCACCTTGGTCGTGAGCGACCAGCGACCCCGTCGGGCGATCGACTCGATCGTCACCATCCCGATGAGCCGGCTGTTGCGGAGGACCGGGATCTCGTGGATGCGCCGGGCTCGCATCAGGCCGAGCGCCTTCGAGATCGGGGCGTCGTGCGGGAGGGTGACCGGTCGGGCGGTCATCAGGTCGCCCGCGGTGGGCCAAGCGGTGGGCATAGGAGGGGGGCACCTAGAGGGGGGTTTTTGAAGCCTGCGGGTGGAGGGGACGCGGCGTCAACGTAGGTCGCGGGCCATCTGGTATCCGTTCTCCCCGTCCGAATAGTACGAGCGCAGCAGGTCGACCACCGAGAATTGGTAACGGGTGTAGAAGCGGATCGCGGTGGCGTTCGAGACGCGGACCTCCAGCGTCACCCGCCGGAATCCCCGCGACCGGCACCGGTCGAGGAACGTCGTCATGAGGAGGGTGCCGATCCC
>CAZCNZ010000102.1:0-6302 GCA_964500245.1 uncultured Thermoplasmatales archaeon
CCATCATGCCCAGCCGATTCATCTCGAGGACGACCTGCTCGCCGAATTCGGTCAGACCATCCTTGGTGTGCGGGACGGCCGGGTTATCGAGGTCCCCGGAGGAGACGGCCCAGCCGGTGGAGTTCGCCCAGGTCAGGGTCATGTAGCGCACGCCGAGCGCGTAGTACTGGCGTAGGAGGGCGAGCGAGTTCTCAATCGAGTGGCCCCCTTCGATGCCCATCAAGGCGGCGAACTTGCCGGTCCGATGGGCTTCCTCGATGCCTTCGGGGGTGGAGGCAAGGACCATCCGGTCCGGATGCCGAACTACCTGGCGCTGGACGGAGTCGATCAGCTCGAGCGTCCGGCGAGCGTATTGCCCCTGGAACCGCTTGGGCTCGACCCAGATGGAAAAGAACTCCGCGCTCAGGTGGCCCGCGTGAACGGACTCGAGATTGAGGTTGCCGCCGTTCAGGGGGTCGGCGAGGTCGAACTGCTCGTCCACGAATCGCTGCGGGGTGTCGGCGTGGGTGTCGATGACGATGGCCGATTTCTGGAGTCGAGCGGCAACGTTGGACTCTCGCGTCATCTTCCGGTTCGCTCGAAGCGAATTCTGTGGGGGGAGAAAAGGCGGAGGGGCGAGCCGCAGGTGGGGGTCGGAGAGCCACCCCGCCGAACTCCCCCGACTATGGCTGCAGGATCGCGTCGAGCAGTCGTTTCTCGGACTTTCGGAGATGCTCGACGACGGTCGATGCCCTCATGCCGAGAGCCCGACCCAACTGCTCGGACGTGATCCTTCTCGGAACGTCGTAGTAACCGAGCTCGTAGGCCACTCGGAGCACCTCTCCTTGTTTCTTCGTGAGGTGATCGAGCAGCGAGACGGCAAACTCCGCCTCCTTCAGCGACAGGATGCGATAGCGGAGTCCTCGCGCGCGCGCTCGACTTAGGACGTCGCGCAGCTGGCGGGGGTTCCCGGAGAAAGTGAGGGTGAGCTTCCCGTCGCGGTACCTCGCAGGACTCAGCATGTACCCCGCGCCCGGTTTCATCAGTTCTTCTCCGAGCATCGGGGGGCCGGGCCGCCTTCCTCGGGGGTATCGCTTCAGGAGGACGATCGACGAACCCTCCTCCCGTCTCAACAGCTGAACCTCTGTGGGCACGGGGTCCCCTCGGAAGCAGTCCTCGGGCCTCATGCGGGGGTCCTTCGGAGCGATTCGGCAGATGCCCGCAAACTCGTTTCGGTCGTATCGCAGTAGGGACAACACCTCGAGCGTCCGGAGGTGGCGTGCGAAGCCGCGTTCGCTACTTTCTGCGAGCTCGGGGCCGTAGAACTCCACCACGATCTTGCGCATCGATGGGATTCCGGATCCATAGACCATCGGGGCGGCCCCCAAAAGACCTAGCCCATGAGGCAGAAGTGGGATTCCGCCCGGGCCGGTACTCCCGATGGAGACACCGATGGCCACCGAGGGCGGCACTGGGCTGGCGGAAGCATCCACCTCGACCCCCACCGGTACATCGTCCTTCGATCGGAACTACGCGAACCGAACGCTCGTTCTTCTCGCGACCCTCGGCGCGCTCATCGGGTACATCGACATCATGCTCCTGCCGGCCCTCCCTTCCATCGCCGTAGAGTACCACGTCAGCATCGCCCAAACGAGTCTACTGATCTCGCTCTACACCGTCTTCGGCGTGGCCGTGATGCCGCTCATCGGCAAACTCGGCGACATCTACGGGAAGCGTCGAGTGCTGCTCTACACCCTGGGCATCTACCTCGCGGTCGCCACCACGACGTCGTTCGCGCCGACCTTTGAGCTGGTGCTGGTCTCGCGGTTCGTCCAAGGGGTGGGGCTCGGCGTTTTCCCGCTCGCGTTCAGCCTCGCGCGAGAAGAGTTTCCCCGGCCCTTGGTCCCGCGAGCCCAAGGACTCCTGAGCGCGGTGCAGATGTCGGGCGGCGCTGCCGGAATCCTGGGGGGCTCCCTCGTCACCTCGAGCTTCGGCTGGCAGGCGAACTACCACATCGCGCTACCGTGCATCCTCGGACTCACCGTGATCGCCTTCTTGCTGGTCCGGGAATCGCCGTACCGTAAGCCCGGCACTCGCTTGGATTACGTGGGAGCGGCATGTCTCGGGGCGGCGCTCACCGCTCTCGTTCTGGGCCTCTCGGAGGGCGCGTCCTGGGGGTGGACGTCCCTGGTGACCCTTGGAATGGTGGGAGGGGGGCTGCTCGCGCTCCTTCCCCTATCGCTCTACGAGCACCGGCAGAAGGAGCCGGTGTTCAATCTTCGGCTCCTTCGTCAGCGCAACATCCTCCTCGCGAACCTAGCCGCTCTTCTCTACGGGGTAGCGGGCTTCGTGATGTTCCAGTCGATCACCTACTACATGCAGTTGCCCCGACCGATCGGCTTTGGTCTGAGCGTCTTCGACACCGGACTGACGATGATCCCCTTGGTCGTCGTGATGCTCCCGGTCGCGCTCGTCGTTGGGAGCCTCGTCCCGCGATACGGCGTGAAGCCGTTCCTCGGCATCGGTGCCGCCGTCGGGATTGTCGGATTTCTCCTCCTCTCCGTGAGCGCTAGCCCCATCGAGGTGGGTGGGTTCCTGGCCGTCTTTGCCGTGGGGGCCGGGCTGATCGGCGTCTCGAGGCAGAGCCTGCTCGTGCTATCGTTGAACAAGGCGGAGATGGGACTCGGGACGTCCTTGAACAGCTCGTTCTTCTACATCGGGCAGAGCATCGGTGCCCCCCTGAGCGGCGCGATTCTGACCACCTACGTCGCCCCACGGATTGTCGGTGGGCGGGCCGTCACGCTCCCCACGAGTGCGGCCTTCGAGTACTGCTTCTACCTTGCCGTCCTTGTCTACATCCTCCTGGGCGTGCTCGCCATCTTCGCCCGAGAGGTGATCGGTAGGCACGCGAGTCCGGCCGATTCATCCCTCATCCTTCCACACCGCGGCGAAGGATAGAGCGCGCCCGCGATTCCATTCTAGACGGCGTTGTCGAACCCTCCGGAGGTTCAACTCCGGACCATCGGTGGGCGACGACCGTGCCTAGAGGTCCCGAGTGACGGTCGCCCCCTCAGTAGCTCCGCCGGTTCGGTCGACGCGGCCGACGCTCTCGGCCCCGGAACGGCGGTGGAGGCGCCGAACGTGCGGGACCGGCGTGGGCCGGTCGAGGGGCGTCGTACGGGAAGTTCGGAACTCGCGCCCGGGGGATGGACATTCCAATCAGCTTCTCGATCCGGGCAAGGTCGGCCCCCTCCTCCGGAGAGACCAGGGTGAACGCGTCTCCCCGCTGCTGGGCCCGAGCCGTGCGTCCGACGCGATGCACGTAGGACTCCGGTTCGTGCGGCACGTCGAAGTTCACGACGTGGCTGACGTCTTTCACGTCGACGCCTCGCGCGGCAATGTCCGTCGCGACGAGCACACGAAACTCTCCCGTCCGAAACGCCTCGAGGGCGCGAACGCGCTGACTCTGGCTCCGGTTACCGTGGATGACCCCGACGCGAATCCCCCGGTGCTGGAGCTGGCGGCACAGGCGGTCGGCCCGGTGTTTCGTCCGCGCAAAGACGAGGACGCTCGTCATCGTCTCGTCCTGGAGAAGGTCGAGCAGCAGGTCGGCCTTGAGATGGGACGGGACGGGTAGGGCCAGGTGGGAGACCCCCACGGCGGCGACCGTGCGCTCCTCGACCTGGACCAGCTTGGGGTCCCGCAGGAACTGACGCGACAGCGACACCACCTCGGGCGGCATGGTCGCCGAGAAGAGCATCGTCTGCCGTTCTCGAGGGAGCCGGTCGAGGATCCGGCGGACGTCCGGGAGGAATCCCATGTCGAGCATCCGGTCCGCCTCGTCGAGCACCAGGATCCGGAGGGCACGGAAGTCGACGTACCCGCGGCTCATGTGGTCGAGAAGGCGGCCCGGCGTGGCGACGATGATCTCGGCCCCTCCCCGCAACGCCCGTTCCTGGTCGGCCATGCCCACTCCCCCGTAGACGGGTGCGCCCCGGAGGTGGGTGTGGCCGGCGAGCTTCCGCAGAAAACCATCCGCCTGGAGGGCGAGTTCCCGAGTCGGGGTCAGGATCAGCGCGAGGATGCGGCCCCGGGGCTCCTCGAGGAGCCGCTCGAGGACCGGGAGAAGGAAGGCGGCCGTCTTCCCGGTTCCAGTTTGGGCGGTCCCGATGACGTCCCGACCGGAGACGGCGTGAGGGATGGTGCCCTTCTGGATGGGTGTCGGAACCCGATACCCGATCTCACGGACGCCCTTCTGGAGCTTGGAATGCAGGGGAAGCTCTTCGAACGAAGCACCCTCCTTCGGGTGAGCCGAGGAAGGAGATTCGTCGGGGGACTGGGACATTCGCTCCTCTCCGCGGTTCGGAATCCCGCGGGGCCATAAGAGGGCGCACTAGGTCCTCAGCGCGGTGAGGTACCGAGCGGTCTCCGCCCGTCAGGACACGGGGAGGCACGGGCCCCTAGGGAATCTGAGGATTGAATGCGGGCGGCAGCGCTTCGCGGTGCGAGAAAGATGCGAGCGGTCAAGTACACGGATCCCGTGATAGGCGAGCCATGGGCGGTCCGTTTTCAAACTACCTGGGCAACTACACGTACGGTCCCCCGCTCCGCCCCTCGCGCGAGGGGGGCACCTCGGCGACCGAGGTGGCCCACTTGGTCATCGCGTTCCTCGTGCTCACCTTCGACTTCGTCCTTCTGTACGGAGGTCTCGCGGTCTATGACCTCGGCACCGAACTCGTCCTCATCGCAGTCGCGGCGACGGCTGCGCTGACCGGATTCGTGGCTCACGAAATGGCGCACAAGGTCTCCGCCCAGCGGCGCGGGTACTGGGCCGAGTTCCGGCTCTCGGTCGTCGGGCTCATCGTTTCAGTGATCACGGCTGCATTCGGCTATCTGTTCGCCGCTCCCGGCGCCACGATGATCGGGGGAGATCCGGAGACCGACGACATGGGTCGAATCAGCCTTGCTGGACCCGCCACGAATTTCGTCTTTGCGATCGTCTTCCTAGCGGGAGCGTTCCTCGCCGGCGCCTTTTCCGATGGGGCGTTCCTCTCCTTCCTCCTCCTCTTCCTCGCCTACGTCAGCGCTTGGTTCGCCGCGTTCAACATGGTTCCGCTCGGCCCGCTCGACGGCCGCAAAGTCCTCCGTTGGAGCACCGCCGTCTGGGCCGTGTGCTTCGTCGCGTTCGGTGTGCTTGCGGGCATACTGTTCTACATCGTCAACTACGCACCGCTCCCGGCCCTCTAACGGGCGTCACCCTTCGCTTTCGGGGCGGTCAGGCTCCGGGGTTCCGGCCCGACCCTTCCTCGTACGTTTCGCTCTTGTAATGGGATTCGTGAACCGACGGTTCGGTGCCTTCAACCGCATCTCCACCGGGCGATTGGACGGCAGAAAAGTGCTGTGGTGAAGCGAGGGGGTCTCGGTCGCCCCATTCGCGGGGGTCGTCTTCGTCACTGCGACCGAGACGGTCGCTCTCTACGCGTACGGTGACCCACGGATCGCTTGAAGGGTCCGTCGGGGGACCACTCCCCCGAAGTTGTGCCCGAGAGTAGCCGCGTCCGAAGGGCGACCCGCTCGTATCGAGGGCGTCGCCAATCATTATAGGAATGGATCTCAGTCGAGGCGTGAGGCTTCCATGGCAGCACCCGCTGCGAAGCTACCGATGTGGTATCGAGTCCTGGCGATCGTCGTAGGTGTAATGGCCCTTGTCTCGGCCATGATCGTGTTGGCCGACCCCGTGCTCGCGGTGTGGCTCTTGGTCTTCCTCCTGGCACTGGGCCTGCTCGTCATGGGAATGGACCGCCTGGTCATCGGGATCTCGGGGCAACCACTCTGGTGGGTAGTGCCGGCGGCCCCTGCTTCCACGTCTCCACCGAAGTCGTAGTGACCGGTCGTTGTCTCTGCCCTCCTACAAGGGGGGCGGAGCCGGGCAGTTCGCGGGGGACCAGGGGGTCCCAACGATACGGTACGAAACTCTTGGTCGGAGACGTCGACTCCATCGAGGCGTTGAAGGTTGCGAGCTCGACGAATGTTGAAACGAGCTCAGGTTTGGAGGCCCGGAATCGATCCTCCGGAGGGTTCAACTACAAGTGTCGGAGGGGGAACACCCGGGGTAGTTCCAATCCTCATTGCACCCACCGAGCGGGGCACGACCCGCCGTGCCGTCGGCTGGGACCACCCCCAGCTACCCACTCGGTACCGAGGGAGGGGTCCGCACCAGCTCGCCCCGAATTCTCGTCAAGATCTGAGTGACTTCGGTCTTGGCCGCCAGGGCGGCGGGAGCATCCCCGGTCTTCTCGGCGGCCTCCCCGAGAAGGCGGAGA
>CAZCNZ010000103.1:0-2993 GCA_964500245.1 uncultured Thermoplasmatales archaeon
CTGTTCCTCGCCGCCGGCTCGGTCATCCACGCCGTGGGAACGCAGGACCTGTTCAAGATGGGCGGGCTCCGCAAGACGATGCGCCTCACGGCGGCGGCGTTCGCCATCGGGGCCCTCGCGCTCGCGGGGATCCCGCCGTTCGCCGGCTTCTGGAGCAAGGACGACATCCTTTCCGCCGTCTACTCCCAGCTCGGGAGCCATCCCGCCTACTGGCCGTTCTTCCTGCTCGCGTTCGCGGCCGTCTTCCTGACGGCGTACTACATCTTCCGTGCCTGGTTCCTCGCCTTCTCGGGCGACCACCCGAGGGACCCCACGCTTCCCCACGCGCACGAGGGACCGTGGGTGATGCAGGTGCCCCTCATCCTCCTCTCGGCGTTCGCGGTCGGGGCGGGCCTCCTCATCTTCCTCCCCAACTTCCAATCGCTCCTCCTCTCGGGCGCGGGAGCGAGCGGCATCCCGCCGGTGTACGGGACCACCGACCTCCTCGTCTCCACGGTCAGCATCGCCCTCGGCGTCGGCGGGATCCTGCTCGCCTGGCGCCTCTGGGGGAACGGCCGGGTCTTCGTGCTCGCCGAGACGAGCGCGGCCCAGCCGATGCGCCAGCTCCTCCTCAAGCGCTACTACTTCAAGATCGCCTACGACTGGATCGGCGCGAAGGGCGTCTACACGATCGCGCGCGCCGCGGACTTCGTCGACCGGTTCGTCATCGACGGGACGGTCCACGGCTTCGAGCGGGCGTTCGCCGCCTTCAGTAACCGCCTCCGACGGATCCAGTCCGGGGTCGTCTCCGACTACGCGGCGTACGTCGTGGCCGGTCTCATCGCGCTGTTCGTGATCCTGCTGATCGTCGCGCCGTACGTCGTCGCGAAGCTCGGAGGAGGCTAGAGCGATGGACTTCCCCCTGCTCTCCTTCATCGTCGCGACCCTCGTGGTCGGGACGGTCGGGACCTTCTTCGCCGGGAGCCGGGCCCGGTGGGTCGCCCTCGGGTTCAGCGTCCTCTTCCTCGTCGAGGTGGGATTCCTGTTCCTCGCCTACCCCGGGTGGCCCGGCTACAACAGCGCCTTCGTTCCGGGCTTTGCCGAGGGGGAATCGTACAGCTGGATCTCGCTCAGCTGGATGCACATCAACTACACGGTCGGCGTCGACGGGATCTCGCTCGTCCTCATCCTGCTCACGGCGATCCTCCAGGTCGCCACGGTCATCTACTCCTGGGAGGAGACGAAGCGGCCGGCGGGGTACTTCGGCCTCGTCCTCCTCACCTGCCTCGGCTGCTTCGGGGTCTTCATCGCGCTCGACGTCCTCCTCTTCTTCCTCTTCTGGGAGGCCGTCCTCGTCCCGATGTTCTTCCTCATCGGCTTCTGGGGCGGGCCCCAGCGCCGGTACGCCGCGTTGAAGTTCTTCATCTACACGCACGTCGCCTCGATCGTGATGCTGGTCGGGCTGCTCGCGCTCGTCTTCTACTCGGGGGCGGCGTCGTTCGACTTCTCGGCGATCTACGCGTCGGCGCGCGGCCTCTCGACGGTGGTGCAATCGTTCCTCTTCTGCGCGCTCTTCTTCGGCTTCGGGGTGAAGTTCCCGATCGTCCCGTTCCAGACGTGGCTCCCCGACGCGCACGTGGAGGCGCCGACCGGCGGTTCGGTGCTGCTCGCGGGGCTCCTCCTGAAGCTCGGCGGGTACGGGCTTATCCGGTGGGCGGTCGAGGTCCTGCCGAGCGGTCTCCACACCGTCCAGCCGGTCCTTTACGTCGTGGCGTTCGCCTCGATCATCTGGGGGTCGGTGCTCGCACTCTCCCAGCGGGACCTGAAGCGGCTGGTCGCGTACTCCTCGATCAACCACATGGGGATCGTCCTGCTCGCGATCGCGCTCGACTCCTCCCTCGGACTCATGGCCGCGGTCCTGCTCATGTTCGCCCACGGGATCGTGAGCGCCCTTCTGTTCATGGCGTCCGGGACCGTGCACCACACGTTCGGGACGCGCGACATCCCCGCGATCGGCGGGATCACGCCGACGACGCCGACGCTCTCGACGCTCATCATGGTCGGTTCGCTCGCGTCGCTCGGTCTCCCGGCGCTCATCAGCTTCCCGGCGGAATTCGCGGCGCTCCTCGCGACCTGGAACGGGATCGCCTACTGGGTGTTCATCCCGCTCATCATCCTGGTCGTGACGGCCGGTTTCTACATCTGGATGATGCAGCGGATGCTGTTCGGGCCCCCGCGCGGCGTCCCGCTCTCGGCGCATGACGTGCCGTGGTACGAGGGGGCGGGGATGACGATTCTCGCCGCGCTCGCCGTCCTGTTCGGGGTGCTCCCCGGACTTCTCGTGAACGTGATCATGAGCTCGCCGATCAAGGGCTTCCCGGGGACGTAGGAGGGGAGAGTCGACCGATGGACCTCGGAACCTTCGCGGGACCGTTCCTCCCCGAGATCCTCCTCCTCGCGGGAGTGCTCCTCATCTTCCTCCTCGACGTGCTCGGCGTCCGCCGCATCGAGGTGACGGGCGCCATCGCCGTGGCGATGACCGGGCTCGCCCTCCTCTTCGTGGTCGCCGACCTCGGCTTCGCCCCAATCGCGTCGCTCGCGACGATCCCGGCGGGGTCGATCGACTCGGTCACCCCCGGGGCGACCCCGCTCTACGCCTTCACCACCCTCGGGTTCGTCTTCCAGGGAATCTTCCTCACGGCGGCGTTCTTGGTTTCGCTCGCGTCGACGAGCCGGCCGTCCGACGAGCGCGGCGCGCCGATCTTCTTCGGCCTGCTCTTGCTCGCGACCCTCGGGATGATGCTGGTCGCGATCGCCTCCGACCTCATCTTCCTCCTGCTCTCGATCGAGGTGACGAGCGTTTCGACCTACCTCCTCGTCGCCTACACGCGGAAGGACGTCCGCTCGCTCGAGGCGTCGATGAAGTTCTACATCATCGGCGCCCTCTCGACCACGCTCTCCTTCTTTGGCGCGTCGCTCCTGTTCGGCGCGTACAATACGACGAACCTGTACAC
>CAZCNZ010000104.1:0-2797 GCA_964500245.1 uncultured Thermoplasmatales archaeon
GCCTCACCCTCGCCGCCATGGTCGCCTTCTCCTCCGAATACATCGCCTGGTCCCGCCAGGCCCGCTGGTACATGCTCTTCGTCTTCCTCATGGCCCTCGGCTTCCTCGCCCTCCTCCTCTGGGACCAGGCCTCCTCCCGCCCCGCCCGCTCCGCCTACCTCCTCGGCGCCGCCAGTGCCGCCATCGGGGTAGGCCTCGCCAGCATCGGATTGTTCCTGCTGTATGCCCCCGGAATCCTCGCGGGGGTGCTGGCCTTCCTCGTGGTGACACGATGGGATGGACTCCGCCGGTTCTTCCGCGGACCCCTTCCCAACGAGACCGGCGCCCCACCCACATCCTCCGGACGATGGGTTCCCTACCGGTACCGGATCTGGGTACTTCTCCTCGTGGCGCTCGTGATCGTGTTCGGTGCCTGGGTGGAGGAATCCGCCCTCTCCCGGTTCACGAGCTACGTGCTGACCCGCATCGTCGGCGTCCCACCGTTCCCGCTGGTGTGGAGCACGAACCTGGGGGGCTACCTGCTCGATTACTATCTCCCGATCGTCGTCCTGGCGTTCCTCTCGGTCTACTTCATCGCTCGGGACCGCAAGCCGATGGAGATCGGCCTCCTCGTCTGCGCCGCGGTCTCCTTCGCGAGCGTCAGCGTGTTCGCCTCCGTCACGAACGACATCGCCGGAGGATCCGGCGGCTCGTTCCCTCGACACCTGCTACCGCTCGAGTTCCTCCTCTTCGTGCTCTCCTCCCTCTCCTGTGTCGGCATCATTCGATGGGTCGTCGCCGCCTCGGGCCATCGCTGGCCGACCACCCACCGGCTTCGAAGGGCGGCCCCGGCCCTTTTCGGAGTTGCGATCGTCGCGATGCTCGTCGCCCCCAGCGCGCTCGTGCCGCCGTCGCACGTCCTGAACTCCCGCGCCGACGAGAACCTCGCCAATGTGGAGATCCCGTGGGTGCCGTTCTCCGTCGACCCTCAGTACCCCTCTGCGCTCTACGAGACCCTTCAGGCGAACTACCAACTGGCCGCGGAGTACGTCATCGCCCATCGGGCCGCCGGAGACGTGATCGCCTCCACCAATCCGGGACCGGTCCAAGTGTACGCCGGGTTCGTCCAGTACTATGTCCGGTCGAACGCCCAGAGCCCCTGGCTCATCGAAGTGAACGGTGTGGAGGAGTTCTACGAGACCGGGTCGGCGCTGGTGGCGAACACCACTCAATTCGAAGGGATCCTCCTCAACAGTTCCGGATGGTTCATCAGCGACGTACCGGGTTCGGTCGGCCCGGCGTTCGAAGGGGGGATGCACCTCGTCGTCCGCTACTTCATGACCCCGGTCGCCGCCGGCTCGGACCCCACGATCGCCCTCTACCACTGGAACCAGTCCACGCCGAGCGGACTGCTCGAGATGCTGATTCACGAAATCCCGGGTCTCAATTCTTCGCTCGGGAACAAGACGCTTCAGCAGCAACTCTACTGGGCGGTGACTCGAGGGGTCACGATCGACGGGAACCGGGACGCGCTCTTGCCCCTCGCCCCCAGCCTCATCGCGCTCATTACCGCCCCGTACCCGCGGGGCCTCGGGGTGCTCGTCAACGTCTACAACGAACGCCCGGACCTCCAGGCGGAGTTTCCGGCCGTGCTGACCGACTTCAACGACACCGGCCTCCTCGCCTGGGGATGCTCGGTGGCCTCCGGGACCGTTACCGACCCTGCGTACACGACGCTCGCCCCGTACGTGAAGGTCTACTGCGGCTGACCGGGGGAGGGCGAACCCGTGACAGAGAATGGTCCCCCCCGACGCATCCTGTTCACCGGGGCTTCTGTGGCCCACGGTTTCCAGGGCGGGGAACCGGTATTCGCAGAACTCCTCGAGCGGGGTCTCACGCAGTCCGGCGTCGAGGTCGTCCGCGAGGGCTCGCCGCGCAGTCTGCTCGGTCTCGTGAGCCTCGCCCTCACTCCGTTCGACGTCGAGCCCGGCCGCGTCGCCGAGTACCGCCGTCGGATCCGGGAGGTCCGGCCGGACGCGGTGCTCGCGCTCGTCGACTACGACTGCTCGGCGATCGTCGCCGCCCGCAAGGAGGGGGTGCCGGTGCTCGTCAGCGTGCACATCTACTGGCCGACGTGCCCGGTCGGCACGCACTACATCGAGGGGCAGGGCGTCTGCTACGATCCGGGCCTTCTGAAGTGCGTCCGTCACATCTCCCACTCGCCAATCTCCCCGAACCTCCGCCTTCCGGTCCCCAACCTTCCGGCCCCGCTCGCGCTGATGGCGTACGTGAAACTGCTCGAGCGGCCCGCGACCCTCTCCCAGGCGGACCTCCTCGTCACGAACAGCGCGTTCACGGCGGACGTGCTCCGGAAGGCGGGTTACAAGCGCGTCGACTTCGTCCACAACTCGGTCGACACGCAACTGTTCCGCGCGGTGCCGTGGTCCGGGGGCCGGAAGGTGGTCGTCTACCCCGTCGCTCGGTCCCGTCAGGAGCGTAAGGGATACCCCCACTTCGTCGCGATGGCGAAGGCGGTCCGGAAGGAGTTCCCCGACGTCGGGTTCCGGATCGTGAGCGACCCCGGCGACGAACTCTGCGAGGGGACCCCGTACCTCTCCCGGGAGGAGATGGCCGCGGAACTCGCGTCGGATTACATTGCGGTGATCCCGGGCCTCTGGGACGAGCCGTTCGGGTTCGTGACGGCGGAGGCGATGTCCGTCGGCCGCCCGGTGGTCGCCTACGGCGGGGGAGGGACGTCCGAGATCATCGAGAACGGAGTCTCCGGAGTGCTGGTCCCCCGCGGCAACGTCGCCGAGCT
>CAZCNZ010000105.1:0-4671 GCA_964500245.1 uncultured Thermoplasmatales archaeon
CTTGTACCCTTGCGATCGCGGTCGCAACTGGGCTCAGCGCATCGGCGCAAATCAAGATTGGTGCAGTTTTGTCGGTAACCGGCCCGGCGTCCTTCCTCGGTGATCCGGAGAAGAAAACGCTGGAAATGTATGTGGACGAAATCAACGCGAAGGGCGGCGTCAACGGTCAGAAGCTGCAACTTATCGTCTATGATGACGGCGGCGACGCAAACAATGCACGGACATTTGCGACCCGGCTGGTCGAAGAAGACAGGATCGATGCCATGGTGGGGGGCACCTCTACTGGCTCGACGATGGCTATGATCCCGGTCTTTGAGGATGCCCAAATACCCTTCATTTCGCTTGCCGGCGCCATCCAGATCGTTCAGCCAGTGCGCAAGTGGGTGTTCAAGACGCCGCACACCGACAAGATGGCCTGCGAAAAGATATTCGCCGACCTCAAGCAACGCCACTTGACGGCTATTGCGATCATTTCGGGTACTGATGCATTCGGTAAGTCAATGCGCGACCAATGCGTCGCCGTAGCTCCGAATTGGGGCATCACTGTCGTATACGAGGAGAGCTACGGGCCGCGCGACAGCGACATGACTCCGCAGCTAACCAACATTCGCAACAAGGCTGACGTTCAGGCGGTCGTCAATACGGGTTTCGGGCAAGGTCCCGCTATCGTGACCCGCGGTTACCGCCAGCTGAACATCGGCGTTCCGCTGTATGAGAGCCATGGCGTTGCCTCGAAGCAGTACATCGAATTGGCGGGCACGGCGGCGGATGGGGTGCGGCTTCCGGCGGCAGCGTTGCTGGTGGCCGAAAAGCTCCCCGACAACGATCTGCAGAAGCCGGTCGTGGTCGCTTATTCGCGCGCCTACCAACAGAAGACTGGGCAGGCGGTATCGACCTTCGGCGGGCATGCGTACGACGGCATGATGATTCTGGTGCAGGCAATGCAGCGAGCGCAAGGCGCCGACAAAGCCAAAGTCCGGGACGAAATTGAACGGACCAAGGGCTATGTAGGGACAGGAGGCATCGTGAACATGTCGCCGACTGACCATTTAGGACTCGATTTGTCAGCGTTTCGTATGCTCGAGATCAAGAACGGCGATTGGACCTTGGTGCCCGACGCCAAATCGTAGGGCAATGGCCGGGCGGGCCCGAGACCATTTGCGGGTTTGAATTGCACGGGGCGTTCGACCCGATGGCTGCGTTTCTGCAATTTTTATCTTCTGGCCTGACGGTCGGATCAGTTTATGCGCTGGTCGCCCTCGGCTTCACGCTTATTTACAACGCTTCCAACGTCATCAACTTCGCGCAAGGCGAGTTTGTGATGTTAGGCGGCATGTCTACTGTTTTTCTGGCGCTGGCTGGCGTGCCGCTGCCGATCGCGGCACTCATTGCGGTTATAGTCACCACTGCAATCGGGCTCGCGCTGTACCGCTTTGCAATCGAGCCGGCCCGCGACGCCAGCGCCGTTTTCTTGATTATGATTACCATCGGCGCCTCAATCTTTCTGCGTGGCTTGGCTCAAGTTGTTTTCGACAAACGCTTCCATAGTTTGCCAATGATCTTTGGCGCCGAGCCGCTGCGCATCGGTGGTGCCGCCGTTCTGCCGCAGAGCCTTGTTGTGCTCGGCGGGGCGACCACCATCGTACTGCTCCTTTGGGCGTTCATCGATCGCACGATACTCGGTAAAGCGGTCATCGCCACTGCCGTCAATCGTCTCGCCGCGCGTCTTGTTGGAATCGATACTCGGCGCATTATCGGGCTGTCGTTTGCTATATCAGCGGCGATTGGTGCCGTTGCCGGTGTGCTCGTTACGCCTATCACACTGACGAGCTACGACGTTGGTACGCTGCTCGCGGTTAAGGCCTTTGCGGCGGCTATGCTCGGCGGCATCGGCAGCGCGCTCGGCGCGGTAGTGGGTGGCCTTGTGCTTGGTATGCTGGAAGCTTTCAGTGCGGGATATATTTCCTCGAAATACAAAGATGCAGTCGCGTTCATTGTTCTCCTCGCAGCACTGTTAGCGATGCCGCGAGGCTTGCTTGGCCGCGGTAAAATCGAGCGAGTGTGAACGTGCGCGCCCTCATGGCTCATCGGTTTGCCGGGCTTATCGTCGTTAGTGCCATCGTTATCGTTCTGCCTTTCTTCTTTCCCTCTGCCTACTACTATCGGCTCGCCGGGCTCGTTCTGATCTTCGGGCTGGCGGCGGTCGGCCTCAATCTGCTGATGGGCTTCGCCGGACAGGTTAGCCTCGGTCATGCTGGTTTTCTCGGTATCGGCGGTTATTCGGTCGCCATTGGCGCGACCCATCTCGCAGCGCCGCCCTGGCTCTGCATCCTGGGTGGTGCCGCGCTGTCGGGCCTAGTGGCCTTTTGCGTGGGCCGGCCAATACTTCTACTCAAAGGACATTATCTCGCCGTAGCGACTCTAGGATTCGGCGTGCTTGTCACAATCGTGCTGACCAACGAGGCGACTTGGACCGGCGGTCCGGACGGTATGACCGTGCCGCGGCTCATGCTGTTCGCATGGCCGGTGCACGGTGCCGACGCCTGGTATTGGATCGCCGCGATAACGTTCTTGATTGGAGGAACATTGGCGCTGAACTTGGGCGACAGTCCGACTGGCCGGGCCCTAAAAGCCATCCAGGACAGCGAAGTCGCGTCATCAATGCTGGGTATCGACGTGTCGTACCAGAAACTTGTGATCTTCGTGATCTCGGCAGTCTTTGTATCAATCGCCGGCTCCTATCTCGCGTTATTCAATGGCCACATCACTCCGGATATCTCAGGATTTCTTCGCTCAATCGAACTGGTGACGATAGTTGTGCTCGGGGGCATGGGCTCTATTGTGGGCTCATTGCTGGGTGCAACAATCCTAGTCGTACTGCCGCAAACCCTTACTGTGTTGCATGAATACGAGGATATGGCGTTTGGATTGATCCTGATGGGTTTCATGATCCTTTTGCGGCAGGGGATCGTGCCAAGTCTCATGGGCTGGTTTGCCGGGCGGCGATCATGACAATCCTGGAAACCGAGCGCTTGTCGATCGGGTTCGGCGGCGTCCGCGCCGTTGACGACGTCAGTCTGATTGTTGAAGCCGGTCAGGTGTTCTCAATTATTGGTCCGAACGGCGCGGGCAAGACAACGCTATTCAATCTTGTTTCAGGTCTCTATATGCCCCTGGACGGGCGTGTGCGGCTTGCTGGAGAAGATGTAACCGGGCTTGCGCCCGATCGCCTCGCGCGCCGAGGGCTTTCACGAACGTTCCAAAATTTGCAGGTCTTCTTTCGCATGTCAGCGGTGGAAAACGTCATGGTCGGACGTCATCGGCATGAACGTACCGGCATCTTGGCGGATCTCCTGCATCTTCCGGCGGTCGATAGACAAAACCGACGCACGCTTGAGGCCGCCCGCGGCGCACTTGCCCGCGTGGGCCTCTGCGACGTCGCGAACCAACAGGCAGGCACGCTGCCCTACGGGGCGCTCAAACGGCTGGAGATTGCACGGGCGCTCGCGAGTGAGCCCAAGATCTTGCTGCTCGACGAGCCGGCCGCGGGCTGCAATCCAGTCGAGACGCGGGAACTCGAAGGCGTCATCCGTTCCATCGTGAAGGACGGCGTAACCGTGGTGCTCGTCGAGCACGACATGCGGCTTGTCATGAACATCTCCGATCGCATCCACGTTCTCGCTAATGGTCGCACCCTTGTTGAAGGTACGGTCGCGGAGGTGCGGTCGAACTCCGCGGTGGTGGAGGCATATCTTGGCGTGCATGGTGCTCACGAGGCCGGGCGTGCTGTCGGTTGAAAATCTCACGAGCGCTTTTGGTCGGATCGAGGTCCTGCACGGGGTGTCGCTCCATGTGCATGCAGGGGAGATCGTTGCGCTGATCGGGGCGAACGGTGCAGGTAAGACAACTTTGCTGCGAGCTATCTCGGGCGTTCAAACCGTTACCGCTGGATCGATCCTCTTCGACGATAAGCCCGTCGAAGGCCTGCCGAGTCATGTGCGAGTTGCGCTCGGAATCATCCAGGTTCCCGAAGGCCGCCAGCTGTTCGCTCCGCTGTCTGTTGAGGACAACTTGAGGCTAGGCGCGTGGGCGCGCGGGTCCGCCGACGTGACGCGGAACATAACGCGCGTGTACGCGATATTTCCAATGCTCGCGTCCCTGCGAAGAGGCCCGGCCGGCGCCCTTTCGGGCGGCCAGCAGCAGATGTTGGCAATTGGTAGGGCCCTGATGGCAAATCCCCGTCTGCTGCTCCTCGACGAGCCGTCGATGGGTCTTGCGCCGATCTTGGTCGACCAAATTATCGAAGTCATTCTAGATCTCAAACGTAACGGACTGACAGTTCTGCTGGTCGAGCAGAATGCACGTGCCGCCCTCGCGATTGCTGACCGCGCCTACGTCCTTGAGACGGGAAAGATAACCCTGAGCGGGGCCGCCGCCGATATCCAAAGCGACGAACGAGTGCGGGAAGCATATCTAGGCGTCTGAGGAAACGGTTGGGCTTGACCCTGATCAAATCGACAGCCCGTGAAATGGTCTAAATGGAGTTTCAAAATTGGAGGGCCTGATGAAACAAAGCCTTCGTCCGGGTGTTTCGAAGGTCAAAAGGATCATCGTCGACCGTGACCGTACCATAAGCTTCATGGGTGAGGAAGGTCGCGTCTACGGCACACC
>CAZCNZ010000106.1:0-11914 GCA_964500245.1 uncultured Thermoplasmatales archaeon
CGGACGTGGCGGCGGACGTGTACGGCGTGAACACCCGGAACCTGGACACGCTTACGATCGACCGAGCGACCGCCCTCGCGACGTTGGGGGAAGCGCAAGCGCGGGGCCTGCGACCGCTTCTCGGAATGAGCGGAGTGGAGAACCGCGCGGACGCCGACCGCCTCTGGGAGGCCGGGGTCGATGGCCTTCTGGTCGGGACCTCGATCGCGCGTGCCGTCGACCCTGCAAACTTCCTCGCGGGGCTCAAGCGTCCCGCGAGGGGGGGCTCCCCATGAGGACGTTCGTCAAGTTCTGCGGCCTTCGGGAGACCTCGGCGGTGAAGGAGGTGCCTCCTGGGGGCGCTGCCGGCTTCGTCATTGGGGTCCCAGCCTCGCCCCGCGACGTTTCACCCGAGCGCGCCGCGGAACTGATCGGCGAGCTGCCGACCGAAGCGGAGGCGTGGGGAGTCGTGGTGGACCCCCCCGCCGAACTGATTCATCGGCTGTTCGACGAGGTCGGGCTCGACCGCGTTCAAGTGTACGGGAAGGTGCCCACGGGACTCGAGTTCCTCGAGGTTCACCATCTCGTCCCCTCGATGCCGATTTCTCCGGTCGCTGCCGGCGCCGAACTCCCAAAGGTCCCGGCGGCCGAGGATTACCCTCGAGTGCATCTCGATGCCGCCGGGCAACCGCTTCCCGGGGGAAGCGGGACTCGGCCGGACTGGGAGACGTGCGCGCGGATCGTGGACGCCCATCCCGGTCGGAAGTTCGTCCTTGCGGGAGGCCTCACTGCCGAGAACGTCGGCGACGCGCTCGCCTCGGTGAGGCCCTGGGGGGTCGACGTCTCCTCGGGAATCGAGAGCGCTCCGGGCGTGAAGGACCTCGAGCGAATGAAGGCGTTCGTGCGCGCCGTGGAGGCGTTCGAATCCGGTCATGCCTAGGAGGTTCGGTCCGTACGGCGGGGCGTATGTTCCCGAGACCCTCGTCCCGGCGCTCGAGGAACTCGAAGCGACGTGGCGATCGGCACGAAGGGATCCCGCGTTTCGCTCGGAATTGTCCCGCCTTTCGCGCACCCTCGGAGGCCGTCCGACTCCGCTCTACTTCGCGCGGAATCTCTCCCGACGCGCCGGCGGGGCAGAGGTCTGGCTGAAGCGCGAGGACCTCGTTCACGGGGGAGCTCACAAGTTCAACAACACGCTCGGCCAGGGACTGCTCGCGAAACGGATGGGCAAGCCGCGGCTGATCGCCGAGACCGGCGCGGGCCAACATGGCGTCGCGACAGCAATGATCGGGGCGGCGCTTGGCCTCGACACCACCGTCTACATGGGAGAGGTCGACATCGCTCGCCAGCGACCGAACGTCGACCGAATGCGGCTGCTCGGCGCCCGGGTCGTCCCGGTCCGCACGGGGAGCCGGACCCTGAAGGATGCCATCAACGCGGCACTGCGCGACTGGATTGCCAACGTCCGGACGACGCACTACCTCCTCGGCTCGGCCGTGGGTCCCCACCCTTTCCCGACGATCGTCGCCGACTTTCAGAGCGTCATTGGCCGAGAGATCCGCTCCCAGTCGCGACGCGCGTTCGGTCGGCTACCGGACCTCGCGGTGGCGTGTGTGGGCGGAGGCTCGAACGCCATCGGAACCTTTCATCCGCTCCTTCGGACACCGGTCGAGCTTCTCGGGGTCGAGGCCGGAGGCCGACCCGGTTCGGGCGGTGCCGCGTCGCTGACCCGGGGGCGGCCGGGGATACTCCACGGGTCGTTCTCCTACCTCCTCCAGGACCGAGAGGGTCAGGTCGCCGGCACGGAGAGCGTGTCGGCGGGCCTCGACTACGCCGGGGTAGGCCCCGAGCACGCCTATCTTCGGGACTCCGGACGCGTTCGGTACATCGCGGTGTCCGACGCCGCCGCCCTGCGCGCGTTCCACTGGCTCGCGGAAGACGAAGGAATCCTCCCGGCCCTCGAACCGTCGCACGCGCTGTACGCGGCCGTTCGAGAGGCCCGCCGACGGCCGGCGTCGGCCCGTGTGGTCGTCACGCTCTCCGGCCGGGGGGACAAGGACCTCGAGGTGGTGCTGCGTGCGGGTCGATGAGGCGCTTCGCGACGGGCTCGCGGCGGAAGCCCCCATCGTGGTTCCGTACTTGATGGTCGACCGTTCCCGGCGCGACGGCCTTCGTCGGACGGTGGAGTCCTTGCGCGCCGGCGGGGCGACGGCGCTCGAGCTTGGGTTCCCGTTTTCGGACCCGATCGCGGACGGCCCCGTCCTCGAAGCGGCGGCCGGTCGCGCCCTCCGTCACCGGACCGGCTGGAGGGACCTCCTCGAGGCCTGCCGAGTCGCGAGCTCCGTGCTCCCCACGGCAGTGATGACCTATGCGAATCCCGTCTGGCAAGAGGGGCTCGGCCCAGGCTTGGGAGCCCTCGCCGCCGCAGGAGCGAGCGGTCTCATCGTGCCGGACCTCTCGCTCGAGGAATCGCCGCCGTTTCGGGCCGCCGCGCGCGCGAACGGGCTCTCGCTCGTCCTGCTCGCCGCTCCCGGGAGCTCCCCGTCTCGCGTCCGGGCGATCGCGCGAGCGAGCCGGGGATTCCTCTACTTGGTCTCTCACTACGGCACCACCGGTGCGGCGGACCGCGACCCCTCGGTCGACTTGGGCCCGATCGTGCGCGGGGCCCACCGGGCGTCCCCCGGATTGCCGGTCCTGGTCGGTTTCGGGGTTCGTGACCGTGCCTCGGCCGCGCGTGCCCTCTCCTCGGGCGCCGACGGGGTCGTGGTGGGAACGGCCCTCGAAGAACGGATCGCAGAGCGTGCCACGGCATTCGAATTGAGCCGATGGCTCCGGGACATCGCAAGCGCTCCGCGGAAGTGAACCATCGGGCGCGGCGGCGCGCCGTTCACCCCGAAATCGTTGAGTCCCGTTAGGGACGCACCCGCTCGAGCGAGAGGAACCGTACCTGGGCGTCGGGCCTCACCCCGGCGACCAGGAACTCCTTGCGGACCCCTTGCGCGACCCGCACCCCGCCCGCGACCTCGATCCACGAGGCCACGTGCGTCGCCGGCGCCGCCTGCACGAGGTAGCGGGCGTGGGAATGCTCCGGGCTCCTGGGGTAGGCGCGGAAGTGAGCCCCGTACTTGAACCCGGTCTTGACGACGAGCGACCGGCCCCGCAGTTCCCGGTACGCGGCCAGCCGTTCGAAGAACATCGGGTCGAGCCGTCGCGCGCGGCGCTCGAGCCGGTCGAGGGGGACGGGCCGACCGCTCTTCGAATCCCGGACGGCGAGTTGGCCCGAGGACGCGAGGTAGGCGGCCTCCAGGAGGCTGAGCTCCAGCCGGTCGCCGACCCGGCTCCCGTACGCGAGTTCCTTCCCGAGTTCGCCGACACGGGAGAGGTCGTGGACCGTGACCCGGTCCTCCGACAGCCAGCCTTCCGCGGGCGCGCTGAGGGCTCGCGTGGGCAGCGCGCCGGTCGGGCTCGGACGCCGCACCCGGTAGTACGTGAGGTCGGATTCTTCATCGACCAGTCCCAGGAGGAGGAGCTTCTTCGCCGTCTGGGCCCGCTCGGCGAGGTCGAACAGTCGGGCCAGGTCGAACGGGACCCGCTCGCTGATCGCTTCGACCCAGTAGCGGGACGGCGTCTTGTGGAGTATGCCACCCCGGGGCAGGACGGCGAACGCGACGGGCGGAGGGCTCGCCCGCACGACGTAGCCCCGTTGACGCAGGTCCCGATAGACGAGATAGCGGACCGCGAAGCCCGGGTCCGCCCGCACCGCGCGGCGGAAGACGGTCGGCCAGGCGACGGGTCGGCCCGCAGGCCCGCGCAGGTCGACCCTCCCCATCTCGGAGAGATAGACCGACTCGTATCGGTCCAGGGTCAATCCGCCGCCCGACACCGGCGTTCCGAAGAATCCTTTCGCGTAGACCTGCCCGGCTTCGGCCGGCTCGCCGAACCGCGCCGTACCGTCCGCGAGAAGCGACCCACTCACGGACGAGCCCCGCGGAGCTCCGACATCGTCACCAGCGGTTCCATTCGGACCCCGGCCCCGGCCAGTCGCGCCGCCGCCCCGGCCTCCCGGTCCACAACCACGAGCACGCGGTCCACGACCCCTCCCGCGCCCCGCACGATCTCGACGGAGCGGAGGGTGCTCCCGCCGGTGGTCGTCACGTCCTCGATCAAGAGCACCCGAAGCCCGGGCGAGATGTCCCCTTCGAATGCCTGCCGGGTTCCGTGCTCCTTTGCCGCCTTCCTCAGCACGACGTAGGCGTGACCGGTCCGTAGCGCGGTGGCGACGACGAGCGGCACCGCCCCGAGCTCCATGCCGGCGAGGCGGTCGACCGTCCCGACGCGGGAGGCGAGTGCTCGCGCGAGGACGTCGAGGTGCTTCGGGTCGGTCCAGGCGCGCTTCACGTCGATGTAGATGTCGCTCTTCTCCCCGGACGCGAGGGTAAAATCACCGAACCGCACCGCTCCCGCATCGAGGAGCGTTCGGACGATCTCGGTGTGGCCGGGCACGGCGACGTTCTCGGAGGGCGTCACCAAGGCACCTTCTTCAGACCCGCCCGGTAGCCAATCCAGTTGAAAAGCGTGTGGAGCCCGAGCGTGAACACGAGGAGCCAGAGGACTCCCCAGGCGTTAACGAAAACGGGGATGAACACGCCGGGGTAGGCCACGAACCCCAGAGCGATCGGCACGAGGACGAACGGGAGCTGGTCGAGCAGGATCGCCCGGGAACCGCTCTCCCGGCCGAGCCGTCGTTTCAGGAACGACCCGAGGGCATCGCCGGTCATGGCGCCGAAGGTGAGCAACGCCACGAACGGAACCGCCGCGAGGACGGTCGGCGCGAACGTGGGAACGAGCTTCCAGTTCGGCGGCGCGGCCAGGATGAGCCACGCTTCCAAGAGGCCGAACGGCATCGCCGCAAGTCCTCCCACGAGGAAGCCGGACCAGGTCTTCGAAGGGCCGAGCACGCGGCGCCCATCGCCTCGCCAGACCGCCCCGAAATCCATCGGGGGACCGCGCCCCCGGGGAATGGTCGCGAGGGCGCTCGCGATGTAGGCGGGCGTGAGCACCCAGAGGACCGCCATCAGGGAGGAGAGCCACGGGTCGACCACACGCCGTCCCTCGGGTCACGGCTCGCGGACGAACCGCTCAATCGTAGCGGCGACGGCCGCAATCTTGGCCGGCTCCGCGTTCTCCTCGGCATCGTGGATGTGCGAGGTGTGGTCCATGCTCCCGAAGACGAGGGCCGGGAGCGGCTCCCCCTTCGGGGTCCGAAGGTCCCGTAGCGCGCTCGCGTCCGTGCCGCCGTACTCGCCGAACGTACCCTTGGCGCCGAGCGTCACCCGGAGAATCTTCTCGAGGCGAACCAGCGCCGGGTGGTCCATGGGGAGCGAGTACCCTGCCCGACAGCGCGCGGGGGGAGCCTCGATCCGGGCGCTGGGCGAGCGGTTGTCGATGTACGCGCGGACGTACCGCAGTGCCTGGTCGAGTCCGTCCTCGAGTTCCATCTCCGGTATGAGGCGGAGGTCGACGGTGAACACCACCGCACCCTTCGCGCGCCCGTCGATCAGGTCCCGGTCGATGGCCGCCTGGAGCAGGCGGAGCGCGGGCGGGACGGGGTTGTGTCCGAGGTGCGGGTAGCCGCCGTGTGCCGCCTGGCCGACCACTTGGAGCGCCAGGATTCCGGGCGGCACCGTGAGCGAGCTCGCCCCGGCGGACTCCAGTCGGAACGGCGGGGCGGTCAGTGGCGCGAGCCGGGCCGGGAGGTCCTCGAGCTCCGCGGGCGGACCGGCGAACAGGAGCGTCACCGAGGCGGCCGACTGGTTCGCCGCATCGGTCTCGGCATGCGCGGCGAACAGGCGAACCCCGCGCTCGGGAGGCGCTACCGCGCTCACGTCGAACCGGGTGACGCTCGCGCGTCCGGTGATCACCGGCTCCGGCGCATGACGATGAGGCCAGTCGGGCGAGACGTAGACCGAACGCCAACGTCGCGCCACCTCATGGAGGTCGACGAGGGCGAGCCCGTACGCGAGCGCTTCCCGAAGCTCGACCGGGCCCGCGAACGACCCCTCGAGGAACGCGACCCCGCTCGAGCCGCCCGTGGCTTCCGGACTCCCGTCGGGGATCAGCGCCACGTCGCCGCGGAGGATCCGCTCGGGGTCGTCGGGGGCGAGCTTCGCGTCGTGCGCTTTGATCGCCTCCACACCACCCTCGCCTCCGGTCTCCTCGTCGCAGCAGACGATCAGTCGCACGTTCCGTCGAAGGTCGGTCGCGCGCGCCAGCGTTCGGAGCGCGGCGAGGGAGGCAACGACCCCGCTTCCGAGGTCGTCGCTCGACCCGCGGCCATACAATCGGCCGTCGGGGCGCAGGGTGAGCGTGTGCGGCGGGCTCTTCCACCGCCCGAGCTGCTCGGCCGGCACCGGGACCACGTCGTAATGCGCCAGGATGAGGACGGTCTCGGGAGCTCCGACCGCGAGGTCCGCCACGACGTTCGGTCGGGGGGCTCCGTGCCACTCCCCGCCGATGTCGCCGGCGACGGTCGGGTCGTACACGCGGGTGGAGAGGCCGGCGGCGCGGGCCGCGCGCACGATCGCCTCCGTGGCCCGAAGGTAGTTCGGCTTCTCCCAGCGACCGTGCGCGATGTCCTCGAGGTTCGTCGGCGCGATCGCGACCAACTGGGTCAGAAGTCGAAGGTTCTCTTCGCCCCCGATCGCCTCGTTTATCGAGGGAGCATCTGGATTCCCGGACGGAGCCGTCATCGCCGTCTCACCGCAGCGCGACCAGGATGACGATCGAGCTCGTGAGCAGAAGGAGCAGGGTCGCCACGGCCATGTGCGTGAACATCGACAGGGTGTCCCCGAGCGAGGTCAAAAGCCGAGCGGTGTAGCCCGGACCTAGAACCGGCACGTCGGGGACGGACTTCTCCCCGAACCGTACCGAGACGGGGACGACGTTCCTCAGCGCTTCGTCGACCACGGCCTGCGACTCGCGGACGAGCCCTTCGAGCGGGAACCGTTCCCCGACCGGATTGATCCCTCCGTCGACCTCGTGCACCACGTGGTTGTCGGTCGTGAGGACCTCGGCCACGTCGACCCGGCCGAGAAGGCCCCGCACGATGGGGTCCCGACGGCCGACGAGCAGGTTGTTCCCGTCGATCACCACGTACGCGCTCGTGCTGCCGCCGGCGCGCACGACGAGCGCCCGGAACCCCTCGGGCCCGATCCCGTCCTGTCCGATCGAATACCCCTTTCGGACGGCGGTCCCGACCTCGATCGGCCCGTCCTTGGCGGCGGCGAGCGCGGCTCGGATCGCCGCCTTGGTGTCGGTGACGAGCTTCTCGGCGTTCGGTGTCCCGTAGAGGATGTCCCCCTTCCCTTCGATGTAGGAGTTGTGGGCGTCCACGAGGAGCACCCGGGGACCGCCTTCCTGGGCGACCTCCCGAACGATCCGGTCCGCGACGCTGAACGCGATGTCGTCGGTCGGCGCGGGGGCTTGAGACACCAGCACCAGCACCACGTCCCCCAGGAGCTGGGCCCGGGCGAAACTCCCCGCATACGGAGAGACGAGAGGGCTCCCGCGGGACGGTCCGACCGGTAGCGAGGAGGCGAGGAGTTCTCGGATCGCCGCGGCGACCCGCTCCACGTCCTCGTCCCCGGGGAGGTCGAGGTCGTGGTCGCAGGGGGTGTGGGGGACGAACACCGTACCTGCCGTGGGCCCGAGTTTCTCGGCGAGCTTCCTCGGCAGGTCACTGGACCCGAGCGCCGCGAACGGCCCGGGGTGAACCGTGGGGAGGGCGATGGTGGCCTTCACCGAATCGGCCTGGGAAAAGACGAGGGTACGGGCCATGAGGTTGCCGGGGATCGCTCCTCGTCGGAAGAACGACTCGAGCGCCCGGGTCGCCTCCGGGTCGCGCTCGCTCACATGGTCGAGCAGCGGCCGGATCAGGGAGACGCCCGAGATGCCGAACTCGCGGCGGATCGGGCGGTCGGAAGCGCGAACGAGCGCGACCGCGAGGACGAACCCCAGCACGAGGAAGGCGACCGCGGAGCCGAGGAGCGCCAAGGTCGGCGGGTCCAGCGCGAAGAAACCGGCCAAGTATAGGACCGGCTGAAGGAGGGACGGGACGAGCATGAGGGTATGGCTCGGGCGAGATACTCCGTAGAGACTCGAGTGCCGGAACCATAACGCCGGCCCCGCCAGGAACACCCCGAGGTAGACCGTCCCGGGCACCACCGAAGGGTCGATGAACATCGCGAGCCGCCACAACGCGGCGAGCGGGACCATGAGGGCGAGCACGGTCAACGTGAGGAAGACGCTGCGATGGAACTCGAGACGGCCTCCGAGCGCCGAGCAGAGCGGTGGGGTCGCCACCGTGCTGATGAGCGCCGGGAGAAGTCCGGCCACGACGAACCCCTCGAGGAATCGGGGGACGCTCGGGAGCCAGAGCAGCGCCGCGAGCGCGGCGGTCTCCACCAGGATGATCCCGTAGGAGACCGGGGGGGAAGGGGCGCGAAACAGCACATGGCCCCGTCGCACCTGAGCGTGCGATTCGTCCGAGAGGTCCGGTGGCCGATCGGGTTCAGCCGTGTCGGGCACGTCGCACCTCCTCGAGGATTCCGTGGAACGACGTTCCGAGCCCCTCCTCTTCCGTGATCGTGCCGGTCACCAACACGTTCGCGCCCGCGTCGAGGAGCGTCTTCGCCTCCGGACCCGAACGGATGCCACCTCCGACGATCAGGGGGATCCGGGTTGCCGCTCGCACGGCCTTCACCATTGGCGCGGGCACGGGCGAGGGTGCCCCCGAGCCTGCTTCGAGGTAGACGAACCGCATCCCCAGGAGCTCGGCCGCGAGGGCATACCCCGTCGCACCCGCGAGGTCCTCGCGCGGAACGGGGTCGACCGAACCGACCTCTCCGACACGCATTCCCGGCGCGACCACGAGGTACCCCATCGGAATCGCCTCCAAGTCCATCTTGCGCACCGTCGCGGCGGACCGGGCGTGAGTGCGGATCACGAGGTCGAGATTGCGGGAGTTGAGGAGGCTCATGAACAGGACCGCGTCCGCGTCGGGGGTGAGCGAGCCCGGCCCCTCCGGGAAGATGATTGCGGGAAGTGAAGCCGCCGACTTGACCGACCGGGCGGCCTCGCTCATGACCTCTCGGGAGATTCCGGTCGAACCGCCCAGCAGGATGGCGTGGCTCCCCAGGGCCGCGGCCCCCCGAGCGACCGCCGCCGCCTTCGCCCCCCCGGATTTATCCGGGTCGATGAGCGTGAAGTGAAGCGGACCTCCGGCGAGCTGGTCCTGCAGATACCGCTCCACGCGTCCGAGTGGGAGAGACGGCGTCACCGGAACGCCACCACCAAGAACGCGAACAACGCCACGGTCATCGCCACCTTGCTCATCGTTTGCTCGTAGTGGAGCCGGTCGGGAAGATACCCGATGGACACCCCGAAGATCGCGTCCGCCGCCCCGACCAGGACGACATAGATAATCCCGACCCATGAAGCCAGCGCCACGAACCAGGCGAGGGGGACGAAGCTCAGGACGATCCCACCGACCACGGCGGCGCGGGCCAAGCCGGTCGCCGCGTTCATCCCGTAGGTCTTGGGGAACGTCGACCGGGTCACATCCCCGGCGATGTCTTCCATGTCCTTGATCACCTCGCGGCTCAGCGTCGCGAGGAACGCCATCGCCGCAAACGGCAGCAGGACCACCGCGTTCCCGGCGGCCGCCCCTCCGTACAGGAAGACCATCCCGGTAAGGAACGCCACCACCAGGTTGCCGAGGAAGCCGACCCGCTTGAATCGGAATTCGTAGGCGACGAGCAACAGGATCGCCGCGGCCAGGATGGCGGCCACCAGCGGCTCCGAAAACGCGACGGGTACCGCCACGAGGGTTCCCCCGACGAACAGGATCACGGCGAGGGCCCGGGCGGACCCGACCGAGATCTCTCCGGTCACGAGGGGCCGGTCGGGGTGATTCACCCGGTCGCCTTCGAGGTCGAGGAGGTCGTTGAGGACGTTGCCCCCTGCGGTGATGAGGGCCGTGGAGACGCCCGCGAGCACGAGGAACAGCCACAGGATGGACGGGACGGAGATGCCCGCCCCCCGCGCGACGAGCCCTCCGACGAGTGTTCCGACGAACGACACGCCGAGGTTGCCCGCGCGCACCAGACGGAGCGCCGGATGCACGCCGCCCGATGGTCGGGCCGCTCGCTTAACGGTTGTGCCGGACGCGGGCGCGGCTCCGGGAGCGGGCTCGCTCCCGGGAGGCGCGTTATATGGCCCGGTGACTGGCGCTGGCTCGATGCCGCGTTCCGGGGTCCGACGGCCCAAGATTCGGTCGTTCGCCCTGGCGAACGGCCTCCGGGTGCTGTTCGCTCCGGACGAGCGCAGTCCGACGGTGAGTGTCTGGGTCTGGTACCGGGTCGGCTCCAAGAACGAGCACCCAGGGATCACCGGCGCCTCGCACTGGGTCGAGCACATGCTCTTCGAAGGATCGCCGAGGTACCCGAAGGGGAGCATCGACCGCGCCGTCGTTAGGGTCGGAGGCGAACTGAACGCGTTCACCGACACCGACTTCACCGCCTACTTCACGACGGTCCCCCGCGATCACCTGTCCGTCCCGCTCGATTTCGAGGCGGACCGGATGACCCGGGCGGCCATCACGGACGAGGAGGTTGCGCGCGAACGCACCGTGATCCACTCCGAGCGGGAGGGCAACGAGAACTGGCCCGAGTTCCGGGTCGAAGAGGAACTCTTCCAGCTCGCCTTCCGCGTACATCCCTATCGTTGGGATGCGCTCGGACGCCGGCGCGACATCGAGGAGATGACCGCCGAGCAGCTCCGGGAGTATTACCGACGATTCTACGGTCCGAAAAACGCCGTCCTGGTGGTGGCGGGGGGGTTCGACCCGCGGTCCACCGAGCACGAGGTCCGACGTCGATTCTCCAGACTTCCCGCGTGGGGCGAGGACGTGACGGTGCGCGCGGTCGAGCCCCCTCCCTCGGGGGAGCGCCGCGCTTCGCTCACGGGACCCGGCACCACTCCCTATCTCCAAGTCGGATGGCGCTCCCCCGCGCTCTCCGACCCGGCGACGCCGGCCCTCTTGGTGCTCGACACGATCCTCGGGGGGGAGAGTCGCGTCTTCTCCGCGGGAGTGGGCTGGCGGGGCCGGCGGGAGCATCCGACCGCGCGTCTTTACCGCGCCCTCGTCGAGACCGGGATTGCGGTGCGCGCCACGAGCGGGTGGGGTCCCCGGGTCTACCCGAGCTTGTTCACGGTCCAGGCGCAGGCCGCCGCGGGGGTTTCCCTCGACCGACTGGAGCAGACGATCGAGGCCGTGACCGACCGTATCCAACGTGTCGGTCCCACTCGGAGGGAGATGTCGGACGTCCAGACGCGCGTCCGACGGGGCGCAGCCCTCGCGTACGAAGGCGCGACCGGTACGGGATTCCGGCTCGGCTATTTTGCAACGCTCGATTCCGTTGCCCTCGAGGACTCGCTCTATCACCGGCTGCTGCGAGTGACCCCCCGCGCCGTCCAGGAAGCGGCGAGGAACCTCTTCCGACCCGAGGCGCGCGTCGTCGTGCGTTATGAGCCAACAGGGGGCCCCGGGGATGGGTAGCCGAGACGACCCCTTGCAGCTCGAGTACGGCCGCGAAGTGGACGGGCTCACGGTCGTGCGCCAGCCGCCCCCCGCGAGCGCGGCCAGTTTCTCCGCTACGTATGTGGGTCCGGCCGGCTGGGGCTTTGACCCGCCGGGGCAGGAGGGCACCGCTCGGTTGGTGAACCAACTCCTCGTGAGCGGTGCCGGCCCCTACGATCGGATCAGCCTCGCTCGACGCCTCGACCGGGCCGGGGCAACGTTGACCCCCGAGAGCGCCCCGGAGTCCGGGGAGGTGACCCTCTGGGGTCCGGCCGAGGACTGGGAGCCGCTTCTCGG
>CAZCNZ010000107.1:0-5152 GCA_964500245.1 uncultured Thermoplasmatales archaeon
TGCCTAAGGTGCGGTTTCGTCCGGACGACGAGTCCGTCCCGGTATCGGGCGGAGGGCGGGAGCCGATGCCTCCTCTGTCACGGCTCCCTGTCGGCCGTGCTATCGCCGCGCCGGACCGAGGAGATCGACCGTCTGAGCGACTACGCGAAACGCAAGCGGGCTCGCGAAAAACCGGCGAAGGGCCGACGGGTGCGACGGGAACGAGCGCTCGCCCCGGGGACCGAGGCGCTCGTTCGCTCGGGATACACGTCGGCGGAGTTGGTCGCGCACTACGGGGAACGGGCCCTCTACGCCCTCGCGGGCCGTGGCATCGGACCCGAAACGGCCCGGCGACTCCTGATGCGGCTCTACCGCGATGACGACGCGTTCTTCACGGAGATCCTGAGGGCCGAACGGGCGTACGCCCGGACCCGGGTCTTCTGGGACTGAGCCGCGCTAGGCGGCCTTCGCGAGCTGTCGGACCAGCTGCTCGACCTCGCTCCGGGGCGCGTCGGTACGGAACGCCTCGGGCCGCGCGTGGGTGCGGGAGACCTTGAACCCGAGCGCCCGAAGACCGTCCGAGACGGAACGAAGGCTCGGGGGGGCCGCGAGACGGAGTCGGGCGGCGAGCACGTTCGCCTCGTAGTAGAACGGCCGGTCGACCCATACCTCCTCGCGCAACCGTTCGAGGAATCGCTCGAGCTCCGCCGGGGCCGCCGCACCATGCGGAACCTCCAGGCGGGCGACCAGTCCCGCGTCAAAGAGCGGCCCGAGCCAGAGAGGCCCATACGGACCGTGGTCTCCGACCCACGGCCCCGTCCATTGGGGCGGGTCGATGACCCCCACCGGCGTCGGTTCGGTCGTGCCGGCGCCCACTTCCACGTACGCCCGGACGTAATGGTCCCGGGCGTAGGCGAGCAGGGGTCGGATCGACCGACCGAGTGCCTCGGCGTTCTTCGCCATCGCCGCGAGGAGGATCCGCAGCCCACCCTCCGGGCCGAGACGGCCGCGCACGGGGCGGGCTCCGTAACGGCGGAGACACGCGGAGGGCTGGGGGCCCGCGAGCACCATCATGTCGGTCGCGGTCACCGCCAGGACTCCGCCCGGCCGGACGGAGGAAAGCGCGACCGGTAGGAACGGGACCGGCGAGCCGTACGGGTCGAGGTCGACGTAATCGAACGGTGCCTCCGGGGGCGCGTCGTGGGCATCCCCCGCGATCGCGAATGCGTTTCCGAAGTGTCCGACGTTCGCGCGGAGCACGCGGAACGCGTCGGGGTTCGCTTCGGTGAACGCGAACGAGGTGAACGCATCGCTTTCGCGGAGAAGTCGCAGTCCGCGCACCCCCGTGGCGGCCATCATCTCCCAGCCCGTCCGTCCTTCGGCCCCCGGCAGCGGGAGGGCGCGGGCGAACGCGACCCCGAGATCTCGGTCCCCGGCCATCGCGGGATTGTAGAATACGGGCGCCCGTCGTCCCGGTCCCCGGGACGGGGATGCCCGGGGAAGAAGAAGGTCGGTCCTCCCTTCGGTCGCGAGCGTTAGTGGGCCCGGCCGGTGATGAGATGGACGATCTTGAACGCGAGGAGGTTCTTGTTCACCGGGGTCACTTCGAGCAGGCGTAGTTCGTCCCTCCGACGGATGTCCTGGAGCAGCGGGTTCCGGGATTTCTTATGGAGGGTCATCACGATGGACTTGCGGGCGTCGAGCGTATCGAGCACGCTCTTCGTGAACGGCTCGCTCTCGACTTCCATCTTGCCGACCTCATCGATCACGATCACGTCCGCCGATTCCCGCGCCTCGGCCAGGGCCCGCGTACCGAGGCCCTCGAGGGCGGCGATGTTGACGCCGAAACGTCCCGAGCGGATGCGGGACTTGAGCCCCTCGTGGGCGAAGACCTCGTGCTCCTTCGTCATCCAATCGGTGATCTGGAATCCCGTCCGGCGCTGCTTTTCCACGATCGGCTCCGTGACCATCCCGCCGACGGTCACGCCCTCCTCCTCGAGGAGCTCGATGATGCGGAGGAGCGTCTGGGTCTTGCCGGAGCCCGGCAGGCCCGTGATTCCAATCTTGACCGGCGGAGAAAGTCGGCGGGGCATCGCCCATTAACCCCTGAGGCTAGGTTGTACGCGTGGAGCCAATAAGAAGCCATCGTGCTCCCGGCCCCCCGCCGAGAAATGGAGCAGGTCCGGCCCCTCTCCGGCACAGAGGGCCTCCCATCTACCCTCCCCGCGAGGATTCGTGGCTCCTCCTTCCGTTCGCGAACGTCCCTCCCGGTACCCGCTTCCTCGAGGTCGGCACGGGTTCGGGAGTTGCAGCGCTGACGGCGGCGCACGGGCGGGCAAACGTCGTGGCCACCGACCTCAATCCGTTCGCCCTCCGCGAACTCCGAGCCCGTGCGCGAGGCGAGGGGGTGCACCTCGAGGTCGTCCGGACCGACCTCGCCCGCGGCCTAGGGCGGTTCGACCGAATCGTCGCGAACCCACCGTACCTCCCGACCCGGCCTGAAGAACGCGACCCGGACCGCTGGCACAATCTCGCTCTCGACGGCGGTCCCGACGGCTGTCGGGTCACCGCTCGCCTCGTTGGGGAACTCGATTGCCATTTGACCTCCGGCGGGGAGGCCTTCGTGCTCACCTCCACTCGCCAGGACCCGGATGCCCTCGCTCGCGTTCGGTCGGGGTGGGTCTCGCGCGGGGGGACCGTCGAGGTCGTTGCCTCGCGCGCTCTCGAGGGAGAGCGGCTCGAGGTCTGGCGGCTGCGTCTCGCGTGACCTTGGCCACTACGTGTGGCGCTCGGCGTAGCTCAGCACGGCGTCCAAGAACCGTCGACCGTCCCCGAACCCTTCGGGCGAACCCTCCCGGGTCCAGTCGGGGGCCTGGGCGCGGAAGAACGAGCGTTCGGGGTGGGGCATCAGGCCGAAGACGTTCCCCTCGGCGTTGGTGAGGCCCGCGATGTTCCCCTCGGAACCGTTCGGGTTCCAGGGGTAACTGGCCCGGGAACCGTCAGGAGCGGTCCAACGGAACAGCACCTGACCGTTCTCCTCGACCGAGCGTCGCAAGTCCTCGCTGCCGAGCACGAGCTTCCCCTCGGCGTGTGCGGAGGGAAACAGAAAGCGGGTCCCTTTCGGTAGCGACTGAAGCGGCGGAAAGATCCCGCCTTCCCAGGCCACGAACGTCGGGCGGCATTCGAAGTGGCCGGAGTCGTTGGTCATCAGCGCGGCCTCCGGGGTCACGAGGTGCCCGCCGGGGCGTCCCGGCAAAAGACCAAGCTCGGTGAGTACCTGGAAGCCGTTGCAGATTCCCCCCACGATCCGGCCGCTGCGGACGAACTCCTCGAGCTCGGCCCCGATCGAGGCCCGCACGCGGGCGGCGAAGATCGCCCCGGCGCGGACGTAGTCGCCGGCCGAGAACCCGCCGGGGACGAACAGTCCCTGGTAGTCCGAGAGCCGGCGCCGAGCCTCCGGAAGAACGTCCCGTCCTTCGAGCTGCTTCAGATGGACGACCTCGGGACGGGCCCCGAGAGTGGCGAGAGCTTCGCGGAGCTCGTCGTCGCAGTTCGTTCCCTCGATGGAAAGGATGGCGAGCGCGAGGTCACGACGGGACACGACCGACCGAGGCGAGCGACCCCTTAACCGTTGTCGCCGGCCGCCGTGCGGTCGTCTCGAGGCCCCCCGTTCCTAGGGGTGGGTCGAGGAAATGGACCCGGATGCGACTCCCCCGACGCACGACCCGTCGACCGGGAGGGAGCATGGCGAACGCCGTGGCGCCGGATAGGCTCGTGATCACCGACGAGCCTCGGAACGTAGTGTAGGCGATTCCCCGCTCGAAACGCAACGGCACGACGGTGGCCAGTCCCGGGGTCGGCGCCACTGCGTCGCTACCAAGGACCGCCCATCCGTCGGTCCATCCGGGACCGGGGCGGTGCGCAAGCCGCCGAAGGACGGGGAGGATCAGCCAGTACATGTTCGCGAGGCAGGAGGTCGGATGGCCGGGGAGCCCCACGACCAGCTTGTGGCCGCTCCGTGCGGCGAGCGTGGGTTTTCCCGCGCGCACCGCGATCCCGTGGAAGAGGAGCGTGCCCAGCTTCGGAAGGATCCGGGGGAGATGGTCCCGCTCGCCGACGGAACTCCCACCGGTCGCGAGGACGAGGTCTGCCCGAGAAAGCGCCGAGCGGATCTCCCGCTCGATCCGCGCGGGCTGGTCGGGCACCGGAGCGTGGAGCTCTGGGATCGCGCCCGCTGCGAGGATCACGGAGGCGATCATGGCGTTGTTGCTCTCGTAGATCCGACCCTCGCCGGGGGGGTCCCCGGGGGAGAGGAGTTCGTTCCCGTTCGGGATCACCGCGACTCGGGGTGCCGCGTACACCCGGATCGTGGCGATGCCGCATGCCGCGATCGCCCCGAGCGCCGGGGCGGAAAGGACCTCGCCCCGTCGGGCGAGCACGGCATCCCGGGGAAAGTCATGACCCGGGGAGGAGACGCGGTCCCCCTTCACGATCGGTCGTCGGACTCGGACCCACTGCCCGTCGCGCTCGACCTCCTCGAAGATGACGACCGCGTCGGCGCCGTTCGGGATGGCTCCTCCGGTGGCGATCGCGACCGCCTCCCCCTTCCGAAGCCGCCGCGGGTACGATTGCTCCGCGAACACCTCTCCCACGACTCGGAACGCCGTCGGGCGGGCGCGGGTGGCTCCTTTCGTGTCGCCGCTTCGGAGGGCGTAGCCGTCCCAAGTGGTTCGGGGAAATGCGGGAACCGGCGCCGGAGCTCGGACGTCCGCGGAGAGGACCCGCCCGAACGCCTCCTCGGTGCGCACGGGATCGACGCGGTCGACCGGGTGCGTTGCGCTGAGCAGGCGACGCCGCGCCACCTCGACCGGCGTCAGGTGCCCGAACGCATGCATCTCCATCGACGCAGCTACCTCGTCCCTTCGATCCAGCGGGCGGAACTCCGAGTGCCGGCGGTGAGGCACGCCGCCAGCGGCTGACCCGCAAACCATCCCGCGTAGAATCCGCCGCGGAAGGCGTCCCCGGCTCCGACCAAACTGCGAACGCGCCTTGGCCGCGCGGCGCGAACGTGCACGGTCGCGGCCCGGGAAAAGGCCGACGCGCCCCGGTCCCCTTCGGTTCGGACCACGAGCGGCACGTACACGAGCAGCTCTTCGACGCGGGCGGCGCCCAT
>CAZCNZ010000108.1:0-3050 GCA_964500245.1 uncultured Thermoplasmatales archaeon
GAGCGATTTTTTGACGTCTACGAGATGGCGTGCGACCGACCCGCCGCCCCGAAGCTCGTGCACCAAGAGGATGCCCTCGTCTCCGTGCTGGCGGCCGAGGGAGAGCGGGCCCTCCTCGCTCGCGCGAATTCGAACCTCGACTTGGACCTCATCCTGGCCGACGAGGGTCGGGAGACCCTCCTGTCGCCCCACTCGGGTGAACTCACGGTATGGGCGGCGGACCTTCAGCGAGATGGGGTCATCGCGGCGGCGAATCCCGAGCGGGAGTTCGCGGGGCTCGTGCGGTTCCGACCGGGGGGCTCCTCGGAAGTGTTGAAGGAGTTCGGCGCTGACGTCGAGACGCTCAAGTGCGAGCCCGGTCGCTCCCGCGTCGCGTTCGCCGTCAACCGCGAGGGGTGGAGCGAACTCCATGTGTACGACACCCGATCCAACGAGGACCGGGTGCTCGAAGCGCCGGGGATGGGAGTGATTGGTTCCTTCTCGTGGGTCCCGAACTCTGATGGCTTCGTGTTCGAGCACTCATCGCCCTCGGGCCACGAGGTCTGGCGATTCGACCTCGCGACCGACTCCCTGCGTCCGGTGACGCGAAGTCCGACCCCGTTGCCCGGCCCGGCGATCGAGCCGTCGCTGCACCGGTTCTCCGCCGAGGACGGTCTTGAGGTCCCTTACTGGGAGTACGCCCCTACTTCGGGAGCGGTGCGCGGCACGATCGTGAACGTGCATGGGGGGCCGGAAGGCCAGGCCCGGCCGTACTTCTTCTCCGGACTGAGCTCGTTCCTGGTCTCGGAGGGCTGGCGGGTCATCGAGCCGAACGTCCGCGGGAGCACGGGCTACGGCCGAACGTACGTCCACCTCGATGACGTGCGCAAGCGGATGGACTCCGTTCGCGACCTCAGGGACCTCTTTCGGGCCCTTTCCTCGGAGGGGAAGGCAGTTCCCGGCCGGGTCGGAATCATCGGCGGGTCGTACGGCGGGTTCATGGTGCTCGCGGCGATCACCACCTACCCCGAACTCTGGAGCGCGGCGGTCGAGTTCTTCGGCATCTCGAACTTCGTGACGTTCCTCGAGCGCACCGGACCGTGGCGGAGGAAGGTCCGGGAAGCCGAGTACGGCAGCCTCGAACGGGATCGGGAGTTCCTCGCGACGATCTCCCCGATTTATCACGTCGACCGCATCGTCGCTCCTCTTCTCGTGGCCCAAGGCGACAACGACGTGCGGGTTCCGTTGGAAGAGGCGGAACAGATCGTATCGGCGCTGAAGCGGCGGGGCGTCCCGGTCGATTTCCTGCGCTACGCGAACGAAGGTCACGGGTTCAGCCGCCTCGAGAACCAGGTGGACAGCTACGGCCGTGCGACGGAGTTCTTCGACCGGTACCTTCCCCCTCCGTAGGCCAACCTCCCCGCCCTCGGGGTCGTGTTCGCGGCGAGCAGCTACGTTCGGAACCGCGCCGGGCGCTCGGACCTGAAATAGTCGTCCGGAATCCGCCCTCATCTTCCGGCGAACGCCGGAGTCGCGGAACGGAGCGGGAGGGCAAACACGATGGCACCGGGGACACGCCAGGCGGGGCCGGTACCTCGGCCCCGCCTCCACTTGCCGCCCCCGATCCCGGCGCCGAAGACGCTCGAGACGTTCGACTCCCACTACGCGAATCGCGTGATGATCATCCTCGCCGGGATCGTCGTGGTCGTCCTCTACATCGAGGGGATGCTGACGCCGTCGCTGCCGACCATCGCGCAGGAGTTCCACGTCGACGCGGCCCAGGTGAGCCTGATCATCTCCGCCTACGCCGCCGCAGGCGTCGCGCTCTCGCCGATCGTGGGCAAGCTGGGGGACATCTACGGAAAGCGCAGGGTCCTCTCGATCGTCATGCTCGGCTACGCCGCCGCCGTGTCGGTCACCGGTTTCTCCCCGAACTTCGGCTTCATGGTGGCGGCGCGAACGGTCCAGGGGATCGGGCTCACCATCATGCCGCTCGGGATGTCGCTCGTCCGGGAGGAGTTCCCCCGGGAGCTGGTGCCCCGCGCCCAGGGGCTCTTGAGCGCCATGTTCGGCATCGGGTTCGTCGTGAGCCTTCCGCTCGGGTCGTTCGTCTCCCAGAACTACGGCTGGCGGGACACCTACCACTCCGCGATCCCGTTCGTCGTGCTCCTCGCGATCCTCGTGGTCCTGTTCATCCGGGAGTCGCCGTACCGTCGCCCCGACACCCGGGTCGATTACGTCGGCGCAGCGTTGCTCGGCGGAGCTCTCGCCGGCGTCGTCGTGGCGCTCTCGCAGGGGCAGGCCTGGGGGTGGACCTCGATTCGGACGATTGGCTTTCTCGCCGCCGGTTTCGCCCTCTTCGTCCCGTTCTCCCTCTATGAGGGGTGGTGGAAGCGTCGGGGCCGCGACCCGATCGTCGACGGCCGGCTGCTCCGGGAGCGGAACGTCACGGTGACGAACGCCGTGCTGACGGTGGTCGGGGTCGGGATGAACCTCGCGCTGTTCTCCCTGATCTACCAGTTCGAGTACCCGGCGGCGTCGGGGGGCTACAACTCGAAGTTCCCGACCTTCAACATCCTCTCCGCCGGACTCGACATCATCCCCCTCGCCCTCGCGATGATCGTCGTGGCGACCATCGCGAGCTTCTCGGTGTCGCGCACCGGCGTGAAACCGCTGGCTCTTGCGGGCGCCGGTCTCACCGCCCTCGGCTTCTACCTCGTCTCGATCGCCTCGACCCTCACGCAGGCGCTCGTCTACGAGTTCGTGATCGGAGCCGGGCTCGCCCTCCTCAACGCCTCGGTGATCAACCTCCTCATCCTGACCGTCGACCCGAAGGACATGGGCCAGGCCACCGCGATGAACAACGTCTTCCGGAACGTCGGAGGGAGCGTCGGCTCGCCGATCGCCGGGTCGCTCCTGGCCACGTACACCACCACGGCGGTCACGCAGTTCGGCCCCCTCCTCGTCCCGGCGCACGCGGCGTTCCAGTACGCCTTCTGGATCGCGGCGATCGTCACGCTCGTGGGGAGCCTCACCGTGCTGTTCGGCCACGAGGTGCTCGGCCCGTCCCG
>CAZCNZ010000109.1:0-4072 GCA_964500245.1 uncultured Thermoplasmatales archaeon
GCGCCAGGATCGGGTGGCCGATGAAGCCGTAGTCCCGGCACGGCGCCTCCTGGCAGCGGTCGAAGTCGCCGAGCGTCCAGAAAGCGTGTCCGCAAACGACGCACGTGCGTCGCTGGTACCCCCCTCGATGGAAGAACGGGAGGTCGTACTCCGACGGGTCCATGACGGCGCGCCGACGGCCGTCGATGCTTAAACGATTTGGTTGGTCGCCGCGATGCAACATCCCCTCGCGGTAGCGCGCGGGAAGGGAGTTTGGAAGGCGAGCGATGCAGAGCGGAGGGTTCGAGGTTCCCCTCGGGCCGAAGGCGACCGCCAGGGCCACCGCCGCCCTGGTCGCGCTCCGGGTCGGCTACGCGTACAACTGGTTCAGCGTCGGGCCGGCCCTCGTCTCGATCGGAGTCGCCTTCGGAGTGGGCCCCGCGCAGTGGGGCCTCCTCGTCGCCTCGTTCCTTGTCGGAGCCGGACTCCTTCAAGTGCCGGCAGGCTTCCTAGCGCGGCGGTTCGGGGCCCGCACCGTGTCGCTGGTGGGGGTCGGCGTCCTCGCCATCGGGTCCGCGGCGTGCGCCGCGGCGCCATCGTTCCCGGTCCTCCTCGCCCTCCGTGCGGGCGCCGGCGTCGGCGCAGCCCTGTTCTTCTCGCCCGCGATCGGACTGGTCGGCAGCCTCTATCCCCCGGGCCGCCGGGGAATCCCCGTGGGCGTGTTCAGTTCCGCGTTCGCCGTGGGCGCCGCTCTCGGGATCGTCGGCACCGCGCTCCTCATCCCTCCGCTCGGCTGGCGGCTCGCGCTGCTCGCGGGGGGAGTGATCCTCGGCGTGCCGACCCTAGTGAGCCTGTGGCTCGTGCCCCCGACGGTGGGTGCGGCTCCCCCGAGGCCGAGCGTCGCGGGCCCGCGACTCCCCGCGGCCCTTCGGTTTCGGGGCGCGTGGGCGGTGGGGGTCGCGTTCGTCGGGCTCGAGGGAGCCACCTTTGCGACGGGGCAGTTCCTCGTGCCGTGGGGGGAGTCGGTTCAGGGCTGGTCGATCGGGCTCGCGGGCGTCGTGGGGATGATGTTCATCCTTCCGAGCTTCGTCGGCGGGCCGGTCGGCGGCCGGGTCGCAGAACGACACCGAAACCACCGCACGCAGTTCGTCGTCGCCGCGGTCGTCTGCGCCGGAGTCCTCGCGCTGCTCCCCTGGGCCGGGCTCGCCGCGGCACTATTCATCGGGCTCGTCTTCGCGATCGCCTACGGCGTGATCTACGCGGTGATGTACGTGATCCCCCACTTCTGGCGGGAGGTCCCGCCGGGGGAGATCCCCCTCGCGATCGGCCTTCTCAACTCGATCCAGCTGGCGGGGGGCGCCGGCGTGTCGGCGCTGTTCGGCGCGATCGTCGCGACGAGCTCGTATACTGTCGGTTGGCTCTCGCTCGCCGGCCTGATCCTCCTGACGCTGACGGCGCTCGTCTTCCTCCCGGCGACGCCCTCCGTGTTGGTCGGTCTTCCGGCCGAGGCGGGGGCCGGCCCGTCCTGAGGGCGATCCCGGTCGCGCACTGGTCCGCGATGGGACACTCCGGACACCTCGGACGGTTCGGTCGGCAGAGGTTCTGTCCGTGCTGGACGAGCAGCGGATTCAGCGGGATCCAGAAGCGGGAGTCGACCCGTGAGCGGAGGGCCGATTCGGTCTCCTCGGGGCTCTTCGTGCGAACGACGCCGAGGCGGTTCGCGATCCGATGGACGTGGGTGTCGACCGGGATGGCCGGGATCCCATAGCCGAAGACCAGGACGCAGTTCGCCGTCTTCGGACCGACGCCGGGGAGCGAGACGAGTTCGTCGTACTCCCGGGGTACCGTGCCTCCGAACCGCTCGAGGACCTCCCGGGCTACCGCGCCGAGCACCCGGGCCTTCACGCGGTAGAACCCGGTCACGCGGATCAGTGCCTCGACCTCGGAACGTCGCGCCCGGGCGAGCGACCGAGCGTCCGGAAACCGTGCGAACAGTCGAGCACTCGCCGCGTCGGTGTTGGCGTCCCGCGTCCGCTGGGACAGGATCGTGCCGATCAGCACTTGGAAGGGGTCCTCGGCGTGGTCCCTGAGGTACGGTCGCCGCCAATCCCCAGTTCCGTAGAGCACGCTCAATCGGTCAAGGAGCCGCTCCCAGTCGAACTCGGGCGGTGCGTCCGTGGCTCTCACGACCACGTCCTCCGGCCCGTGCTGCCTAGTCGTGTACCGCTAGGTGAGGACGGCGTCACGCCGGGGTCGGAGAGGTCCGGTTCGTCCATGGGCTCCGTGCCGCGAAGCAGTTCCCCGACCAGGTAGTCGCTTCCGACCACCAGGGTGAACCCGTCCGGCCCCGTCCCGGCACGCGCCACGGCGAGACCCTCGGACGCGGACCGGGCCTCGACGATCCGAGGGAACCGGCCGGCCGCCGCGACCCGCAGGTCGGCCGGACGCGCTCCCCGGTCCGTGCGCAGCGGCACGACCACCAACGTCCGGGCGAGCGGAGAGAGCGCGTCCAGGATCCGGCCCGCGTCCTTCTCCCGGAGACAGCCGAAGACGATCGCGCTCTCGTTCGGGTCCGCGAGCGGGGAGATCTCGGCCAGGCTTTGGGCGACCGCCCGCGCGCTCTCGGGCGTGTGGGCAACGTCGTAGAACGTCTCGGGGCGCTTTGCGACCCGCTCCAGCCGGCCGGCCCATCGCGCGTGCGACAGGCCCTCGGCAACGGCCGAGTCGTTCATCTCGAGCCCGGTCGCTTGGGCGAATCGGACCACCGCGGCGACCGCGAGCGCCGCGTTCGTCGGCTGGAACCGGCCCAGGAGCGGGATGGAAAGTTCGGGATACGCGCGGCCGGGGAGTCGGACCGAGAACGTCTGGCCCTCCTCCGAGAGCGCCCGGTCCCCGACCCGGATCTCCTTCTCGGCGTGCCAGAGCGGCACGCCGAGCCGGCCGGCCGTCTCCTCGACCACGGTGCGTGCCTCGGAGGGAAGTTCTCCGACGACGCCCGTCATGCCGGCATGCAGGATCCCGGACTTCTCCCGGGCGATCGATGCAAGGTCGGGGCCGAGAAGGTCGGTGTGCTCGAGCTCGATCGTGGTGATCACCCCTACCCGCGCATCGAGCACGTTGGTCGCGTCGAGGCGACCACCGATCCCGACCTCGACCACGGCGGCGTTGACCTGTTCGCGGGCGAACCAGTCGAACGCGAGCGCCGTGGTCACCTCGAAGAACGTCGGCACCCGCTCGATCCGGCCCGCCGCCTCGGCCCCCCGAGCCACCGTCTCGATGCGTCGGAGCCCCTCGACGACCGCGGACCGCGGGATCATCCGTCCATCGACCCGGGCGCGCTCGCGGAAGGTGACGAGATGCGGGGAGGTGAAGAGGCCGGTCCGAAGGCCGTGGGCCGTCAGGACCGACTGGGCCATCACGGCGGTGGAGCCCTTTCCCTTGCTCCCCGTCACGTGAATCGCCGGGAACTTCCGTTCGGGGTGTCCGAGTCCCTCCAGGAGCGCTTGGACGGTCTCGAGGCCGGGACGGATCCCGAAGCGGCGGCGCTGGAACAGTTCTTCGAGCGCCGTCCGGTACTCGTCGTGCGTCACGTCGATCCCGTCCGGCCGGTCCGTTCGTCGTGCGGACTTAAGGTCGCGTCCGTTCCCTCTACGCTAGTACATCGACCGTTCGCGGTACGACCCGAACACCTCTTGGAAGGCGTGGACGATTTCGCCGAGGGTCGCGTCGGCCTGGAGCGCCTCGAGGACCGCGGGCATCGTGTTCTTCTCCTCGGTCGCCGCGACCTTGCGGAGACGGTCGAGGGCGGCCGTGTGGCGGGAGGCGTCCCGGTGGGAGCGGAGGGCCCGGAGGCGGCGGGCCTGCGCCCGGCGCGCCTCTTCCGAGATCTTGAGCCGCGGCACCTTGATCGGCGTTTCGACCGTGTAGGCGTTGACGCCGACGACCTTCTGCTCCCCGGTCTCGACCGCGCGCTGGTAGCGGAACGACGCCTCCTGGATCTCGCGCTGGAAGAAGCCCCGCTCGATCCCCGCGACCACCCCTCCGAGAGAGTCGATCCGGTCGAAGTAGCGGTGGGTCTCCTCCTCCATCGTGT
>CAZCNZ010000110.1:0-3189 GCA_964500245.1 uncultured Thermoplasmatales archaeon
GCGAAGGAACTCGGGATCCCGGTCTACCTCTACGCGGCGGCCGCCCGGCGGCCCGAGCGCGCGGACCTCGCGAAGGTGCGCGAGGGCCAGTTCGAAGGCCTGCGCGACGTGATCGCGACCGACCCCGCACGGGCGCCGGACTTCGGGGAAGCGAAGCTCCACCCCACGGCCGGTGCGGTGGCGATCGGGGCTCGGCCCGTCCTGATCGCCTACAACGCGTACTTGACGACGCCCGACGTGGCCATCGCGAAGCGGATCGCGAAGGCGGTTCGCGCCCGGGACGGGGGCCTCCCCGAGGTGAAGGCGCTCGGCTTCGAGATCCGGGAACGAAACCGCGCTCAGGTGTCGATGAACCTTACCGACTACCATGTGACCCCCATCCACCGGGCGCTCGAAGCTGTGCGACGGGAAGCCCAGCGGTTCGGCGTCTCGGTCGAGGAGTCCGAAATCGTCGGGCTTGTTCCAGAGGACGCGCTCTTCGATGCCGCGGAGTACTACCTCCAGCTCCACTCCTTCGACCGCGCCGCGGTGCTCGAGCGGAAGGTCCGGTCAGCGGAGAGTGCCGGGCCCGGCCATGAATCGATCGCCTCGTTCGCGGGCCGCCTGGCCGCGCGCACTCCTACCCCGGGCGGAGGAAGCGCGGCCGGGGTGGTGGCCGCCCTTGCCGCCGCCCTCGGCGAGATGGTGCTCGCCTATTCCGTGGACCCGGCCAAGCCCGTAGAGGAACTCGTGGCCGTCAGCGCCGCGCTCACGGCGGGCCGCCGGCGGTTCCTTGAGCTCGCGGACGAGGACGCCGCTTCATACGATGCCGTACGCCAGTCGAAGAAGTTCCGCAAGGAGCATCCGGGGGACCCGGCAGCGCAGGAGGGGTACCTGAAGGCGGTCCGGGGAGCGGCCGAAGTGCCGCTCGAGACCGCACGACGCGCCGTCGAGCTTTCGACGAAGCTGAGCGGCGTGCGCGACCGGACCCGCGCCGCGCTCGCGAGCGACCTCGTGACCTCCCTCGCGATGTTCCGGGCCGCGACCGAGGGCGCTCTTGCGAACGTGGCGATCAATCTCGAGGACCTGAAAGCGGCCGGGCAGTCGACGGCGGACCTCGATTCCGAGGTCGCCCGACTGAGGGCGGGGGCGTGAGAGGCATCGCATGGATTCGCCGGGAAGCCCGCCGCCGCGCCGACCCGCGGTCTGGGCGAACTGTGCGGCCTCGCTGGACGGTCGCCTCGCATTCGCCGGCGGGAAGCGCGCCGCGCTCTCCGGCCCCGAGGACCTCGCGCGGGTCCAGCGCCTGCGAGCCGGTTCGGACGCGATCCTGGTCGGGGTCGGCACGGTCGTCAAGGACGACCCCTCGCTGAGGGTCCACTGGGAACTCCTCGGGGAGTCCCCCGGTCGGAACCCCACCCGCATCATCGTGGACGCGAGCGGTCGGACTCCCGTGAACGCCCGTGTCCTGGACGGGTCTACGCCGACCGTCATCGCGACCTCCGAGCGTTCGACCCGAACCTTCCCTGCGCACGTGCGCCGGATCGTTGCCGGCACGCAGCGGGTCGACCTGAGCCGTCTCTTCCAAGAACTCTACGTCCTCGGGATCCGGAAGCTGATGGTCGAAGGGGGCGCGGAGATCCTTTCGAGCGTCCTCCGGGAGGGACTGTTCGACCGGTTCTCCGTCTACTACGCGCCGGTGATCGTCGGGGGCGCGACCGCGCCGTCGATGGTCAGCGGGCCGGAGACGGCCGGCCCCGAGGAAGCCGCCCCCCTCGAGCTGATCGGTCTCGAGCGCCTCGGCTCCGGCTACCTCGCGACCTATGCTCCCCCCGGACGCCGCGCCCCCCTCCCGGAGGCGTGGACCTCGAGAATTCGCCCGTGACCGCACTTTCATAAGGCGGGAGCGAGCCTATAGGAGCCGGCAGGCCGACCTGCCGAGAGAGAACGATGGCGGCACAACCGACCTATCAGAGTGCGCCGACCCCGACCCGACCTCTGGGCGTTGCGATCCTGGCCGTGCTCGTCGGGATCTTTGGATTCCTGCTGGTCCTGGGCGGGGCGCTCATACTCGCCGGCATCGCCGCGATCGCCTTCCTCGGGATTCCCTCGGGCCTCGCCGGCCTCGGGGGCCTTACCTTCGGCATCATCGTCCTGATCGTAGGCCTCATCATCCTCGGGCTTGCGCTCGGACTCTGGCACCTCCGCATGTGGGCCTTGGTGCTGACCCTCCTCTTCCTGATCTTCGAGCTCGTGAGTTTCGGGCTCGCCGGCAACATCGTGAGCTTCGGGTTCTTCTTCGCGCTGATCCTGTTCATCTATCTCCTCGCGGTGCACCGGCACTTCCAGTAGCGGGCCCCGGCCCGACCGGCCGCCCGGAAGGGCCTCGGCCCCGCGCGCCGCGCATCCGTTATCCGCCCGGGTGGTTCCGGGCGCCCGAGGGACCACCGTGAAGCTCGTCCATTTCACGCTCCAGGACCAGTTCCATTTCGGGATGATCACTGACGCGAACGAGTTCATCGACCTCGATACCGCGGTCCGCGACTACTACGGCGTCAACCCGGTCAAGGGAGCCGACCCCAGCCGGTTCCGCGACATGCAGGCGTTCTTCAGCGGCGGCGCGGACTCGGTCGAGCTGACCAAGAAGATCCTTCAGTACATCGACCGGCGACGGCAGGCCGGCTGGACCCCCCGCGCGGCCACCGGCGCGCGCTACCTGTTCAAGGCCGAAGAAGGCGTGAAGTTGCTCGCTCCGGTCGTTCGCGGCGTCAAGGTGTACTGCCTCGCCTCGAATTCGAAGAGCCACCTGGCGGAGCAGAAGAAGCCGACACCGAAGCAGCCGTACGTCTTCGCCCGGTACTTCAACAGCCTCGTCGGCCCGAGCGAGAGCCTCGCGCTCAATCCGGTCGGGAAGTTCCCGGACGTCGAACTCGAACTCGCTGCGGTGATCGGCCAGCGCGGAAAGCGAGTGCCGGCGGAGAAGGCGATGGAGTACGTCGCCGGCTACACGATCGCCCTGGACATGGGATACCGGGACCTCCAGTATCCGGCGCAGGGAACGGTCGATTGGGTGATGGGCAAGGGATTCGACGCCACGATGGCCGTGGGACCCTGGGTCGTGCCCAAGGAAGAGGTCGGGGACCCGTACCCGCTCGCGATGGAGCTCAAGGTCGGCGGGACCGTGCGGCAGCGCGGCGACACCTCCGACTA
>CAZCNZ010000111.1:0-4887 GCA_964500245.1 uncultured Thermoplasmatales archaeon
TCACGAACGTGAGCGCGACGTACCACAGGATCCGGGAGGTAAGCCACTCCGACCGCGTGATCGGGGTCAGCGAGAGCTGCCGGAAGATCCCGTCCTTCCGGTACGAGGAGGCGATATCGACCATCGAGAACATCGGGCTCGTCAGGATCGCGAACCCAATCAGGCCGGGGATCAGGTAGTCGATGTACTTGTAGACCTGGCTTCCCACGTTCGCCGTCGTGAAGCCGATGACGGGCGCGCACGTGCCCGTGCCACAGACCCGGTGGAGGTTGAAGGCGGCCGAGACCCCCTGGACCGCCCCGATCACGGTGCCGCCGGCCGCAGCGTCCTCCGGGTTCGTGAAGACGGTGAGGTTGACCGGTTTCTGGGCGAGGTAGTCGTTCTCGAAACCGGCCGGAATGATGAGGCCGGTCGTATCGCCGTTCTGGCCGAGGTAGTTCGAGAAGTTCTGGGGGGTGACGTCGACGACGCTCACCTTCACGAGGGTGGTGGCGTTGAGCGCCTGGAGGAAGGCGACGCTCTCGTTCGTGTAGCCGACCCCGTTCGGATTGTGGTCCTGGTTGACGACCACGAGGCTGACCGCCCCGCTTCCCGTGGCCGAGAAGATCGCCCCGAAGAGGGAGATCAGGATGATCGGGAAGATCAGCGAGAAGAACAGGGCCACCGGATTGCGGAAGTACGTCCGCGAGACGATCCGGAAGTCGGCACCGATGTGGCTCAGCTTCATTTCGCCCCCTCCGTCTTGAGCGCGCCCTCGTCCATCTGGCCGACGAGACGGACGAAGACGTCATCGAGGGTGTCGTGGGTCGTCGTGAACGAGGTCCAAGGGAGGCCGCTCGCATCGATGGCGGTGAGAATCTTCAGCGCGTCGTGCTTGTCGTTGAGCGTGATCGAAACCTTGCCGTCTTCGACCACAGCGGCCGCCCCGAGGTTCATCTGGAGGTACGACGCCAGCGCCGGGCTGCCGACAACCGTCATGCGCGACGGGAGACCATGCTCCGCGATGATCTCGGTTGGACTGCCGGAGGCGATGATCTTGCCATGGTGGATGATGGCGACCTCGTCCGCGAGGAGCTCGGCTTCTTCGAGATAGTGGGTCGTCAGGAAGACCGTCCGTCCCTCCTTCTTCAGGGAACGGATGACCGCCCAGATCGCGCGGCGAGCGTGGGGGTCGAGTCCCGTGGTCGGCTCGTCGAGGAAGCAGATCTCGGGGTCGTTGGTGAGCGCCAGCGCGAGCCCGAGTTTCTGTTTCTGACCCCCGGAAAGGGTGTCAAAGCGGGAGGTCGCCTTGTCGGCGAGTTCGACCTTCTCGAGGAGATCGTGCGGGTCGACGTTCGTGTGGAACAGCGCCCGGTAGTACTCGATCGCCTCCTTCGGAGTGATCTTCTCGAAGAACCGGAAGTCCTGCGGAATCACCCCGATCCGGCGGTGGAGCGGCGCCCCCTCGGTCCATGGGTCGAGCCCCAGGACCCGCACTTCCCCCTCGGTCGCCTTCCGCAGCCCCTCCAGAATCTCCGTGGTGGTCGTCTTACCGGCTCCGTTCGGGCCGAGGAACGAAAACACGGTCCCCGGGGAGACCGAGAAGTTGATCCCGTCGACCGCTGCGAGCGAGCCGTATCGCTTGATGAGGCCGTCCACCTCGATCGCCGCGGCCATCACGCGGGCGAGAGGTCGATGGTTAAGAAAGTCTCCCTCCGGGACCTAGGAGTAGACCCCTCGGGCATCGGTCCCCAGGACCCAGGCGACCGCGCCGCGCGCGCGAAGTTGCTATTCGAGCTCGCGCGGCACTGTCCGCAACCCGGGCCCAGGACGAAACGATTTATCCCGTCCCCGTCCCCCAACAGCACCGCTCCTTCCGAACCATGACCCGTCCCCTCTCCGAAGCGCTCCGAGCGTCGCCCCTCTTCTTCGAGCCGGTGCCGCCCCCGGCCCGGACTCCCGCCGCACGAGTGGAGGAGCGGTTGGCGGCGGTGGCGCAGTTGATCGCCTCCGTCCCGCGCGTGGACGCCCTCGTGATCCCCGAACTCGTCGACGAGAACCACGAGGGTCAGCCCCACTATCGATCCGGCGACCCCCGGACCTACGCCCGTCAGCTCGCCGAGCGCACCGGGCGCGAGGTGATCGTGAACAAGGTCGTGGCGCACTTGCCGGACGTCCCCGCCGTCGAGCAGTGGGCGCGGGAGACGCTCGACCGGGGCATCCGGCACGTGGTGCTCGTCGGGGGAAGCAGCCGGTACATCCCCTACCCGGGCCCACCGGTGGCTGAGGCGAACCGCCTCTGCCGGCCGATCTTTGCCGCGCCCGGCGCGTCGATCGGCAACATCGCGATCCTCCAGAGGGCCGGGGAGGCCCACCGGATGCTCGCGAAGACGCGGGCCGGCGCGTCGTTCTTCACCACCCAGATCCTCTTCGATGCCGTGGCGGCCTGGGAGGCGCTCCTGCGCTACGACCTCCTCTGCCGGCAGGCGTCGCTCCCGCCGGCCGCGGTCCTGCTCAGCGTGGCCCCGATCGCGGACGACGAGGATGCGGAGTTCGTCCGGTGGCTCGGCGCGGACCTTCCCGACTCCGCGGAACGCGCGATCCTGGAAGGGGAAGAACGGGACGCGGCTCGCCGGAGCCTCGAGCTGGCCGTCTCGGTCTGGGAGGAGGTTTCCCAGAGGGCGCGGGCCGAGCACCTCTCGGTTCCCCTGGGCATCAACGTCGAGCAGATTTCGGCGCGCCACCTCGAGTTCGCGGGCGCACTGCTCCGGGAGTTCGCCCGGCGTTTCGACGCGTCTCCCCGACCGGCCTAATCGGGCAAACGCCTCCGGACGGGGGTTCCTTCCTCAAGGAAGGGTTCCCCATCCAGCTCCAAGGTGGCCCCTGCCATCGTGGTGAGGTAGCCGAAGCGCGAACGGTTGCGTCCGCCGAGCGAGCGGTTGTCGCCCAAGAGAAGGCCGACCGCTCCGGCGGCGACCTCCTCCAATTCCGGAGCGCGGTCCACGGCCGGGTTGAGCCCGAAGGTGAGCGCCCCCGGTAGGTCCCGTCCCCGACCTCCCCGGACGTACGCCTTCGTGAACGGCGTGCCTCCTCGGTCGAAGGAATATTCCCGGAGACGGCCCCGGTGAAAGGAGAAGCGTGCTCCAACGGCGACCGGTGGGTCGGAGAACCGGTCGTACGCCTCTCGATTGGACTCCCAGACTCCTTCCCCCACGCCCGGTGCGAGCGGGACGGCAACCACCCCGGTGGGGATCTGGGTCCAGAGCCGTCGGGCCCGCTGGTCGGCCCGGTCCACGCGCCCGTCCTCGATCACCGGTGGACTTGCATGGGAGAGGGTGACCGTGAGGTCGGTGCCGTTCGGGTGGATGATTCGCACCTCACGGGCGGCCCGCAGGTGTCGAACGAGCGGGGCCGCGGCCCGAGCGAGTTGGTCGGGAGGGACGAGGCTCGCCCGCAGGAGTTCTCGCTCCCAGGCCTCCCGGTCGACACGGAACCGAGCGGCGGCCAACGGGGTGGCCGTCGCGATGACGACGCGCGCGGCCCGAAGGTGCGCTCGTCGCGCTGCGTTCCACCATCCCGAGCCGTGCCGGTCGACGACCGCGCCCAGTTCCTCGTTCGGGAGTCCCAGGAGACGGGGGAATTGTTCGGGTCCGGGGAAGTAGACGTAGGCGTCGCTCGCCCGGGCCGCGGCGGTGGGCGCGGTCGGCACCGACCGGGCCCCGGTCGGGCCGAGCGAGCGGAAGAACGCCTCCTCGTCCTCCATGATCAGCATCGGTTCGCACTTTCGGCGACGGGCTTCGAGGACGAACGCGCGGGCCCACGGAAGGGCGTGGCTCCAAGTCTCGACGGTGACCGTTTCACCCGGACGGAGACCGAGGCACCGCCCGAGGACCATCCGCGCGAGGCGGTCGTCGGCCGAAGTGCGGCTCGGGCGCTTCACTTCCGACCGCCGTGCGGGTGACGATGGCCGGTGCGGCCGCCGGCGACCGCGGGCGCGGTCACGAGCCAGCCGCCGTCCCGGACCCCCTTCACCCCACGCAGGTCCTCCGCCGCCCGCTCGATCTCACGTCGCCGACCGAGGAGAAGAACCACCTCGGCGCAGGCATCCCCCTCGAGGTGGACGTGCGTCGTCGAGCGGACATGGTCTCCCCAACGGTGCTCGGCCGCGGTGAGGCGCCGGAGCACGTTCGGGGTGTCGTGACGGTAGAGGAGCGCGACCACACCGAGGGCGTCGGAATCCGGGTCGGCGAGCGTCCGGTCGGCGACCTCCTTGCGGATGAGCGCCCGGACCGCATCGGACCGGCTGGCGCTGTTCCGCTCGCGCACCCACGCGTCGAGGAGATGCAACAGATCGGGCTCGAGCGACACCCCCACGCGGACTACTCGGGACGTCACGGCGAGGCTCCTCGAGTGGTCGGCGTCCGGTCGGCCGCGGCGGGCGGTCGGGCGGGTGGGAATCCGATCTCTTCGTAGCGCCGGTGCCGGTAGAGCGCCATCGCCGCGAGCCACGTGACGACGAACAGAGCGATGATCCCGAAGCCGACGTACTGCCAGGCGGTCTCCCCGTTCACGGCGCTCAGGGAGTTCCAGAACGGACCAGAGAGGTGGAGTTCGTAGGCGAGGACGCTCAGCACCTCGAGGCCCCCGATGACGAACGCCACGAGGACGGAGATCACCGTGATGGTGAGGTTGTAGTAGATCTTCCGGACCGGTTTCAGGAACGCCCAGCCGTAGGCATACCGCATCGCGATGCCGTCGGTCGTGTCAACCGCGACCATCCCGCACGTGAACAGGAACGGCATGAGAAGCGCGGTCCAGATAGGAACCGCCGCCACGCCGGAGGCGATGCCGAGGGTGAGGACGATCAACGTCACCTCGGACGCGGTGTCGAAGCCGAGGCCGAAGAGC
>CAZCNZ010000112.1:0-6392 GCA_964500245.1 uncultured Thermoplasmatales archaeon
CGACACCGACGGAGATCGAGACTCGAGTGGTGAGCGGAGGGCTCGTTTCGTCGCACGCTGGGATTTTCCTCCCCCGGGCGCGGCTCCGCACGTCGGCATTCGGCCCGAAAGACCAGCATGACACGGCGCTCGCGCTCCAGGAAGGGTTCGACTATCTCGCCCTGTCGTTCGTTCGGGACGAATCAGACGTTCTGGCCGCACGTCGCTGGCTCGACAGCCGAACGGGAGGCGGGACGGTCGGGATCATCGCGAAGATCGAGAGGGCGGAGGCGCTCGGGACGATCGAGCGGATTCTCCGGGTGGCCGACGGGATCATGGTGGCACGGGGAGACCTCGGCATCGAGGTCCCGCTCGAGCGCCTGGCGCTCGAGCAGAAGACGCTCGTGCGGAAAGCGAACGCCGCGGGCCGGTTTTCGATCGTCGCGACGCAGATGCTCCGCAGCATGCTCACCTCACCCCGGCCGACCAGGGCGGAGGCGACCGACGTGGCGAATGCCGTCCTGGACGGCGCGGACGCCGTGATGCTCAGCGAGGAGAGCGCGGTGGGGCAGTACCCCTTCGAGTCCGTGCTCTGGCTCGACCGAATCGCCCGAGTAACGGAGGCTCGGTTCGACCCGCAGCCCGGCCGTGGCCTGGTCCACTCCGGGGAGCCCGGGAGTGCGGAGCTTTCGGTCGCGCGGGCGGCAGTGGGCTTGGCGGAGAACATGCACGCCCGGGCCATCGTTACCCCCACGCACTCGGGTCGCACCGCGCGCCTCATCGCCGCGCTGCGGCCGATGTGCCCCGTGATCGCGCTATCGAGTTCGGAGTCGGTCCGCCGGCGCCTGGCCCTCATCCGCGGCGTCCGCTCGTTCCCCGCCGCCGCCCACAGCGACCTTCAGTCGCTGCGCCAACGGTCCCTCGAACTGCTGGGAGTTCCGGGGCTCGCTCCGACCGGTCCGATGGTCCTCACCGCGGGGTATCCGGTCGAGGGCCGGCCGACCAACCTGGTGACCCTCGTCGAGGCGGACGAAGCTGGGTCACGGGGTCATCGGTCCCGGCGACACCGGGGCCGACCCGGACCTCGGGGACCGTAGGAACAGAAGGAACGGCAGGAAAGCGACGAGCAGTAGCCCGGAAAAGACCCAGCCCACGGTGTACCCTACTACTCCGACGAGCACGCCGAACAACACGGCGAACAGGCTCCCGAAGAACAGCTGAACCGAATTCAGGAATCCGATGGCGAGGGCCGTGTTGTTCCCTCGGCCCTCCGGGAGGTACGTGGGGATGAGGTACTGCACCGCGAACAGAACCCCGTTCGCGAAGCCGAGGAAGAGGAACAGGGGCCAGAGCCATAGAAGAGGCAGGAATGGGATGGCCGCGAGTCCGACCGCGGACGCGACCCCCCACAGCACCAGGAGCCGCCGCATGTCGGCCCGCCGCTCCGCAAACCACCCACCGATCGGCCCGCCGAACACTTCGGCAACGATGAGCACGGTCGGCAACCCAGCTGCGAGCGCAATCGGCCAGTCCGAATGGACCGTGTGCGCGAATTGCACGAAGTATTGCGCGGCGATGTAGAAGGACGCCCACATCCCGCTCAGTCCCAGGGCGATCGCCCAGAGATTGCGGGAGGCCAGGATGGGGCGACCGATTCTCCACGTCGCCCTCCACGAGGCGGGAACGTCCTCCCGTGGTAGCGGGGGCAGTGTCGCGGCGGCGCCCAGCGCCATCACGAGAAGGGCGATCCCGCCGTACGCGAGAGCCCACTCCCACCCCTGCGCCGCTCCGATGAGTGCGCCGGCGAAGAGGCCCACTGCCGCCCCGATTGCGAATCCGGAGTTGTAGATCCCGATCACGGGACCGCGCGACCCGGTAGGGTAGTACGACGAGACAAGGCCGAGGGCCGGCGCGAAGAAGAAAGCGGCCCCTGCTCCCGCCCCGAACCTGAGCAGCGCGAGCACTACCCAGTCGGGAGAGGCGGCGGATGCGAGGCAGAACCCTCCCATGAGAAGGAGGGCGAAGATCGAGGTGGTCCGGTACCCCCAACGGAGGGCCAGCAACCCGGCCGGAACTTGAAAGATTCCGGCGCCCACGAGAAACGCGCCCAGCACGATTCCGAGTTGTCCCGTGTTGGCATCCAATCCCTTCCCGAGCAGCGGAAGGACGGCCCCAACGTTGTACCAGTTGAACGCATAGGCGATTCGCCCGATGACCAGCATGACCGCGCCCACGCGGCGGTCCCTCGCGCCGGGTTCGGTCACCGAGGTTCCTGGGCGATGAGGCCGTGCGTGCCGAAGTACCGCAAGAACCCTTGGGCGGCGAGGCGGTAGCTCGAGATGATCTCCTCCCCCGGGGGAGGCATCGTGCCGGAACCTCCCCCCAGGTCATACTCCTGCAACCGGGCCGTGATGAACTCCGGGTCGGCCCTCTCGCGGGCGGCGACGAGCGCCACGTCGCGCCACTGCTCTACGATCGTCCGGTACCTCCGTAGGTCGGAGGCGCCTTCGGGGCTCGGGCCGAAGTGGCTGAACAGCACGAGCTTCGGGTCGGTGGCCCGCATCACCTCGATGCTGGCGAACAGTTGCTCTAGGTCGAGGTCGGGCGGTGGTACCGCAGGCCGCAGGTGGGAAGAGTGCTCGAGCCGAACTCCGGCACCGTCCCCGGTGAAGATCGCCCGGACCGCCGTGTCGAAGAAGGCAAGGTGATGGCGGGCGTGCCCGGGTGTCGCCAGCACCTCGAGCTCCCCGTGGTCGAGCGGGAACTTTTCTCCGCCATGAAGAGGAACGATCCGGGCGGCGGGCACCGGCGGAATGGCGCCCCAGAGTTGATCGGACACGGCTTCTCCCCAGGCCCGCCGGGCGCTAGCCACCAGCCGGGCGGGGTCGATCATGTGCGGGACTCCGAGTTCGTGGGCATAGAACGTGGCGCGGGGGAGCGCGTCGACAATAGCCCCCATCCCGCCGGCGTGGTCCAGATGGATGTGCGTCACGAACACCCGGCGCACCTCCTCGGGCGAGACGCCGGCGCGAGCGATCCCCGCGAGCAGAGCTTCCCGGCACGTGGATGGGCCGGTTTCGACGAGAGTCCAACCGTCGGGCCCCGGCAGAAGATAGGCGGCGACGAGTCCTTCGGTGTCACGAAAATCGAGGTCGAGAAGCTGGCGCCCTTGCCCAAGGTCGAGGACGCGCGGAGCCGTCATGGGGGTTCCCTCACCACGATAGGAGCGGGGACCCGTAGATGTAGAAAGCTGTGAAGGCGACGGCGAGGGACGCCACGGAAATCACGAACAACGCCGCCCACCGGCCAACCCCCCACCGGAACACCTTCGCCCCGTCCAAGATGCCGAACGGAAGGAGGTTGATCATCGCGAACAGCGTGTTGATCCAGGCGAGAAACAGGAGGGGGGCGAACACGGTCGAGCCCCGAAGGAACGTGCCGATCGCACCGGCATAGAATCCGCCCGCGAAAAAAAGGTTCGAGATGGGACCGGCCGCCCCTGTAAGACCCCAGCCGCGAACGTCCTGCGAGGGCATCCCCTCGACCATGGTTGCACCCGGGGCGGCAAAGATGACCCCGCCGGCCGCGGTAATGAGGGAGAGCACGAGACCCATCGGCCACATGCGGAACTCCGCCCAGTATCCCAGCCGGCGAGCGGCGAACTTGTGGGCCATCTCGTGGGCGATGAACCCGGTGAGCGCGGCCGCTACGGCGAGGAGCACCAAGTACAGCGGCACGGGCGCGATGAGGCTCGAGACCGTGCCACTCCAGATGAGCCCGCGTCCGCTCAGGGAGATGATCAAGTCGACCGTCAGGACGGTGAAGGCGATCGCGATGTGCGTGAGCTCGGTTCGGGAAGTCCGGTGGTGGGCCGGTGGCGCCGTGGCCGGCGTCCAGACCGTGGAGTAGTATGGACCGCGGCTCACCGGGGCACCCCGGTGAGGGTCGGTCGGAGGAACGCTTCCACCGGCATCGGTCCCCCGGCCGGGCTGCCGCTCAGAAGAACCCCAAGAAGATCCGCGCCCTCGACGAGTCTCGGACCCGGCCGGCTAAAGTACGCTTCGTCTGCCAAGAATATCCCGAGGGGAGGCTTCACCGAGCGAATCCTCGCCGCGAGACCTGGGTTTTCGCCGAGCTCGCGAGTCGTTCGGCTCACCGAGAAACTGCACGGGCTGATCACGACGAGGTCGGGGGAAACCCGCGCCAGATCCTCCCACGAGGTTCGCGCTCCGGGTTCGGAAGAACGGGGACCGATGGGAACGCCGCCTGCCGCCGAGACGAGGTCCGGGGTCCAGAGGCCCGCGAGAATGGGAGGGTCGAGCCATTCGACCACCGCTACTCTCCGCCCAATCGAGGAGCGTCGCTGGGTGCGAGCGCGGTGAGAGTTCGCGAGGGCGTTTCCCGCGTCCCGGTCGCCGAGAGCCTCCCCCACGGTTTCGAAGGAATCCCAGACCTGGGAGAGGTCGGTCGGCGCGAGGGAGATGGTGCGAGGGCGGACTCCGGCGCGGGCGCATGCGTCCGCGACCTCGTCTTCAGTAACAGAGCACACGCCGCACAGGTTCTGCGTGAACAAAAGGTCCGGTTTCAATTTCCGCAACAGGTCGAGGTCGAGCTCGTAGAGGCTCTCATTCCGGCCCCGCGCCCGTCGCACCCGCTCGTCGATCTCGCGAGAGGGGCGGTCCGCATCCCAGGTCCGCGGTCGCATCACGGCCGGGAGTCGCTGGACCTCGGGAGGATAGTCGCATTCGGAGCTGCGCGCCACCAGCTCGGCTCCGTGCCCGAGGGCATGCACGATTTCTGTGGCGCTCGGCAATACCGAAACGACGCGCATGGAGCCCTCGGCGGCGACCTGAGCCGGGGTGGGGCTACTTACGTTTACGGGGGGGTTTCCGTCCGGTTGACCCTTTCGGGGAACCGGCGGTCGCCGAAAGCGGGCCGGCGGCCTTCTTCGGCGTCGTCGCGGCGCGAGGCGGCTTTCGGGGCTTCCGCCGAGGAGGTCGCTTCGAGGGAGCCGGCGCGGCCTCGGGGGTCGGGCCCGGCTCGGCAGGGGCGGGCGGCTCGGGCGGCGGAATGCCGAGGTGTTTGCAGAGCGCGGTCTCCCGCTCGAAGGTGAGTCCCAGCCGGCGGGATTCTTGGCGCTCCTCCTCCCCTTTCGTTTTGTCACCGGTGCGCGCAAGCGCCTCGGAGTGAAGGAATCGCAATTGGGGCTCCTCGGGGGTCTTCAGGAGGAGTGCCTCGATCTGGACTTTCGCACCCGACCAATCACCGAGTTCGATCAGCGCGGCAAGCAGGTGCGCTCGAACCTCGTTGCGGCTCTCGTCCTCGGCGAGCAGCTTCCGGTACGCCGCCACCTCCTCCTTGGGCCGGGCCCTGGCTCCGAGGACCGCGGCCTTGCCCAGGCGGGCCTCGACATCCTCGGGCCGGATCGCGAGGACCTCGTCGAAGGCACGGTCCGCGTCGTCCGTGAGGCCGAGGCCGAGCAGCGAGCGACCGATGCCGACCCGCGCCGGAAGGAACCCCGGCTTGAGGTCCGCCGCTTGTCGGTAAAAGCGAAGGGCGAGCGCGGGAACGCCCCAGTCGAGCCAGGTCCGCGCACGATGTACGATGCCGTCCAGTTGCTGGGCGCTCGGAAGCAATCGGCGGGCTTCCTTGGGGGGCGGTCTCGGCTCTTCGCCGAGGTACGTCTCGAGCCCCAATTGACGAGCCAGTTCCGCGAATCGACCGCCCTCAACGAGCGTGCCCCCGTGGTTCAGGATCTCTTGGGAAAAGGCGAGCGGCAGGTGCCCCGGGGTCAGGACGACGAGGCGGACGAGAACGTTCCCTTCCTCGCCCAGGAGCTGGCGGATCGTTTCGAGCGAAACGACGTTCGGGTCCTCGAGGAACGAGTAGAGGAAACCGTCGCTCGTGCGCAGGGTGAGACCCTCGGGGGTGGGCTTGGCCGCGTCGAGCTTCTGGCCCATCGCTTCGACGAGCGCGCTCGCGAACGCCACGAATGTTGGGGACGCCATCACGTCCGCGAACGCCCGGTCCGTTAAATAGAATGGACGTCCAAATGCACGTGCCGTGGACCTCGCTGCCCTCGACCGCTTTCGGCCACTCTTGGAGCGCGAACTCCACGCGTCGTACGGTCGGTCTCGTAAGGGTGTGCCTCGCGAGATCGGGCCCTATCTCGAGGTGAACCGCGAGTTCACCCTGCGCGGGGGAAAGCGGTTCCGGGCGATACTGGTCCTCGCCGGCTACTACCTGGCCACGGGACGGAATCCCCGGCCCGCCCTCTCGGCCGCCGCGGCGGTGGAGCATTTCCAGAGCTGGATGCTGATCCACGACGACATCATCGACCACGCGGAGGAGCGGCGCGGAGGCCCCTCGGTCCACCGCGAGCTGGCGCAGGCCCACCGCCGGGACCGTTGGGG
>CAZCNZ010000113.1:0-2634 GCA_964500245.1 uncultured Thermoplasmatales archaeon
CGGTAGCCGCACAAAGTCTCGCCTCGACCTTGTCGGGATGGTGCTGCTGGCCGCCGTGCTCTCCCTGGTCGTCTACGGAGCCACCGACTTCGCCTCCTACGGCGCCTCCGCGTGGAACCTCTCCCTGATGGCCCTCGGGGCCGTGATGGTCGTCCCGTTCCTCTGGTGGGAGCGGCGAGCGACGAGCCCCACCATCAACCTCGCCCTGTTCCGCTCGCGCCTCCTCTCCCGCTCGCTCGCGGCGGCGTTCCTCCAGAGCACCGGCTATCTCGCCACCGTCTTCCTTCTGATCATGTACCTGCAGGGAATCCGAGGTCTTTCTCCGCTCGACGCCTCGCTGCTGCTCGTCCCCGGCTACGTTCTCTCCTCGGGGCTCGCTCCGACCGCGGGGCACTGGGCGGACCGGTTCGGCGCGGCGCGCCTCGCGACGATCGGCATCGGGTTCATGCTCGTCGGGGTGCTCCTCTACGCCCAGCTCGGCCTTTCCACGCCGCTCTTCGAGGTGGCCCTCATCTCGTTGGTCACGGGGATCGGCGGGGCGCTGTTCTGGCCGTCGAACAACAAGGCGGTCATGCACGACGCGCCGCCCGCGTACTACGGGTCCGTGTCGGGGCTCCTTCGTACGCTCGGCAATTCCGGGACGATCGCGAGCTACACGCTCGTGATCTCGGTCGCCTCGCTAGCGGTCCAGCGACAGGTGGCCTTCGAGGTGTTCGTCGGTCGGGGCGGGGTGATCGGCTCGGTCTCGACCGAGTTCCTCACGGCCATCCACGCGGCGTTCTACGTGATGGCCGTGGTGCTCGTGGCGGCGGCGGTCCTGTCGGCGAGCCGCCTCGGACGCTTCGAGGGCGCCGCCGGGGATTCGGCCCGAGCCTCGGTGGCAACCCCTGCGACGTCGAACGCCGCTGATCCAGTTTCGCCCGACGACAACCAGCCGTAGACGAACCCTCGCCGGGGTTCCGACGGATCGACCGGTACGGACCCGCGAAGGCCCGGTCCCGGCGGCTCTTCCCTCTCTCGGGGGACACCCTCGTTCTCGATAGGTTTTCAAGGGAGAGAGTCGCGTCCTATTGACGGAGCCCGGCTCGTGAGCGTGCTGCTCGTCCCCACGCATCGACCGCCTCCGGCGATCTATCGGGTTGCGCGGGCGCTCCGGTGGATCGGGGTCATCGTCCTGGTCCTGTTGATCCTGTTCGCAGGGTCGGTGGCCTACTCGGCCTACGAGGCGGCCCACGCGACCGTCGAATCCCGACAGCTCACTGGCGTGCTCGTCGCGAACGGCACGGTCGACATCAGCGGTTCGTTCACGTTGTCGAACCCGGGCATCTACCCGATCGGTGGACTCGAGCTGGCGGTCCACGTTGCGAACGAGACCGGGGTGCACCTCGCGTCGGTGGTGGTCGGACCCGACACGATCGACGGAGGCTCGACCGGACTGTTCCCCATCTCGCTGCAACTCCCCATCTCGGCCTCGAGCGCGGCCGAGTCGCTGCTCTTCCTCGACCAGTACCTCATGGTGAGGGCCTGGGCGAACGTCACCTACGCCTACCTCTTCCCGCTCTCGGTATCGCTCTCGGAGAACCGGTCCTGGGGGGCCCCCTTTGAGGGCTTCAGCGCGACCGCCGGAACGCCCACGCTCTCGAACGGGACGGTCACCACCCCGGTGACGCTCACCTGGACGAACCACGCGAGCTTCGTCGAGCAGGGATCGATTTCGTTCGTGGTCGAGTCGGCCTCCCAGGCGAATTGCGGGGGAGGCGCGTTCTCGATGGACGTCGCGCCGGGCGCCGTCTTCGACCAGACCCAGGGCGTGACGATGAGCACGGGGTGCTCCCCGGCCGGTGGCCAGATTCTCGTTTCCCTATCGGTCGGCGGGTCGACCACGACGTTCCCTCCGGAGCCGATCCCGTGAGCGCTCCCAGCGCGAAGGCGGCCCCGTCCCCCGAGGTGATCGGTTACCGGGTCCCCTCCCTCGGCTACCGGATCCTGATCGCCGCGCTGCGGATGATCGCGTCGTTCGTCCTCTTCGTGGCCCTCCCCGTCGCGGTGCTCGGCTACGTCCATTCGCGGGGGCTCGCCATCCCGATCTCGATCGCGGCGGTGACCACCTGGGGGCTCGTACTGCTCGCACTCACCGCCGCGCGGTACATCCTCAAGCCGACCGTGGCCTACGGCCCGCTCTCAATCGCCGTCGCGGCGGTGTTTTTCGCGTATCTCTATTACCTCGTCTCGCTCTCGCCGTACCGGTTCGTGCTGCCCGGTGGGAGCGCGTCGATCGCGGCGGGCTACTCGCTCTTCCTCGAGCTCCTGATGATCGTCCCGGTCGTCGAGATGATCGCCGGCGTCCTCACCACGATCGAGGACGTGGCGTGGCCGCGGGAACGCCTTCCGTTCGATTACCCCGCGTGAGCCCGGGGGAGGTCTACACTCCGGCGACCGTCGCCTCGACGATCCGCACGGGCGAGCGCGGCCGGTCGTTCCCGTCCCGTGGGACGGCGGCGATCTTTTCGACCACGTCCTGGCCGGAGCGCACCTTGCCGAACACGGCATGCTTGCGGTCGAGCCACGGCGTGGCGGCGAGGGTGATGAAGAACTGGCTCCCTCCCGTGTTCGGTCCCGCGTTCGCCATCGACA
>CAZCNZ010000114.1:0-3211 GCA_964500245.1 uncultured Thermoplasmatales archaeon
CTTCCAGCGAATGGTCCGACGGCTCGCCGGCACCGGAGCGCCCCCTACCGAGGCCGCCGCCCGCGCGATCACCGCTCCGGCGGTGGAACGGTCGGCGGACGTCGTCGTCATCGGTTCCGGTAGAGCGGGTCGTGCGGTCGCGGCGGCGCTCACCCGGCGAGGTGCGCGACCGGTGGTGCTCGAGCGAGCGTTGCAGCCCCCGCCACTGGAAGAGGGGGAGCTCCTCGCGGGGACGACTGCCGTCTTCCTTCCCCCGCCGACCGACCAAGGGGACCGACGATTCACCGTGCTTGCCTTTCGCGAGCCCGCGCAGGCATTCCGCCTGCTCGCGAAGTCGGTCGTGGTCGCCACCGGAGGGTACGACACGTCGCTGCTGTTCGGCGGCAACGACCGCCCGGGCGTGATGACCGCCGACGCCGTCCTCGCCTTCGCCGTTCCCCCACGGCGCCCGCCGTTCCGCCGGGCGGTGGTCGTCGGTGGCGGGCACCGGGCCGCGCAGGTGCTCGCGGCGTGCGGGGAGGCGGTCGAGGCCGTGGTCGCGCCGGGGGAGATCCGTCCGGAGGTCGTTGGCCTTGCGAACGAGCGCGGAGTGCTGCTCTACCCTCGCTCGCTCCTCCTTCGGACGCGGGGGCGGCGACGCGTCTCGTCAATTCACCTTCGAGCGCGGGGCGATGGCCCTGGGACCCGGATCGCATGCGACGCGGTGGTGCTTGCGCACCGCCGGATCCCGAACGCCCAGCTGTTCTTCCAGGCCGGTGCCGCGATGGAGTGGCGCCCGGGAATCGGTGCCTACGGCCCCATGGTCCGAGCGAACGGAGAGACGAGCGTTCCCGGGCTCTTCGTCGTAGGTTCGGCGGCCGGAATCCCTCCCTCGGCGGCCGGATCCGAAGCGGAGACGGTCTCCAACGCATTGGTCCAAGGGACGGCCGCAGGACCGGTTCGTTCTCCTCTAGGGGAGGAGCCTCCCACCGAGCTCCTCGGCTACTACCGCGAGCTGCTCCGCGTGTCCGGTCACGGAGAATGGGTCGCCTGTCCCTGCGTGGACGTGCTGGTGAAGGAGGTCGAGCGGGCAGAACGCGCTGGCTATCGGGGCATCGAGGTGATCAAGCGATACTCGAGCCTTGGTACCGGGGTCTGCCAAGGACGCTACTGCCTCCCCGACGCGCTCCTTCTGCTCTCGCTCCTCGAAAACCGGCCGCCCCCGGAGGTCGGCTACATCACCCAGCGGCCGCCGGTGGTTCCGACCCCGCTCGCGGCGCTCGCCGCGCTCCCCGTGGCCCCGGCCTCGGAGGTCGTTCCATGACGTTCGCTCGGGACTCGTACCGAACGGTCGTGGTCGGCGCCGGAATCGTCGGTCTGTTCACCGCCTACCATCTCGCCCGTGCCGGGGGCGGACCGGTCCTCGTCGTCGATCGCGGGTTCCTTTCGAGCGGCTCCTCGGGCCGCAACGGCGGTGGAGTCCGTCAACAGTGGGAGACACGCGCCACGGTCCGACTGGCTCGCGAGGCGGTGCAGGCGTACCGGCGGTTCGGCCGCGAGTTCGGCTTCAACATCTGGTTCCGGCAGACCGGCTACCTGTTCCTCGCCGAGAACGATGCCGAACTCGCCCGGCTTCGGAACGTCCACACCCTCGTCGAATCGGAGGGTCTTCCCTCGCGGGTGCTCGACGCGGACGGAGTCGCCCGGTACGTCGACGGGATCGCTCCCGGAGCGGCGGTCGGCGGAACCTACCTCGGGAGCGACGGCACCCTCTACCCGTTCCCGGCGGTCTGGGGAGTCTACGAGGGGGCGCGGTCGCTCGGGGTCGAAGTGGCCCTCGGCGTCGAAGCGCTGGGCGTCGAGGTGCGGAACGGCCGGGTGGCCGGCCTCATCACCTCCCAGGGCCCGGTGGCGACCACGACGGTCGTGAACGCGGCCGGAGGATGGTCGGGGGATTTCTCGCGACGCGCGGGACTCGCGGTTCCGAACGTCGCGACGCGCCACGAGATCCTGGCGACCGAGTCGACCAAGCCGTTCCTCGACCCGATGGTGGTCCGCGTCTCGGACGGGCTCTACTTCAGCCAGTCGATGCGCGGGGAGGTCATCGGTGGGCTCTCCCTTCCCCATCGACCCGGGACCACCCACGGCCAGGGAAGCTCGCCGGCGTTCCTCACCGCGATGGCGCGGGCGCTCGTCGGCCTCCTCCCGCGGCTCGGCGCGCTCGACGTCATCCGCGCCTGGTCGGGGTATTACGACGATACGCCGGACGGCTTCCCCGTGATCGGCGAGGACCCGCGCCTCCCCGGGTTCGTCCACGGAAACGGTTTCGGAGGGCACGGGTTCATGCTCGCCCCGGCGACCTCGCGCCGGATCGCCCTCGCCGTCCTCGGACAATCGACCGACCTGGACCCATCTCAGTTCTCGCCCGCGCGGTTCCTCGCCCCGAGCGCCCCCACCGCCGCCGAGCGGCTGCAGTTGGGATAGCTCCGCCTCCCGGGTCGTGCGGGCCTTCCTCTTCGCGGGCGAGAGGCGAATAAGTCTCGGAGTCCCTCGGGGTCGGCGGATGGTGTCGCCGGGTACTGGGATCGTCATCCGCGTCGCGAACGACGCCGACCTGGCGTCGATCGTAGGGCATTACGGACCGGGAGGAGGGGACAGCCCGTGGGACCCGTTCGCCGACCTCGAACGGATTCGACGACTCCCCCGTTCCGGTCTTCTCGTCGCGGACCTGGAGGGCACGTACGCGGGGTTCCTGTTCTGGTACGAGGGGCGGAAGCCGTGGTATGCTCCGGACGTCGACCGATACGCCCGGATCTCCGACCTGCATGTGGTCGCCCCCGCGCAGCGAAAGGGGGTCGGCCGCGCGCTGATGCGGGAAGGTCTCGCCCGGATTCGGGTCGCCGGCATCGACACAGTGTTCCTCGAGACCGACGAGACCAACGAGAGGGCCCAATCCTTGTACGAGAGCGAAGGGTTCGTCAGGGTTTCCCCGACGGTCTTTCGCTACCGCCTCCGAACGGGCGAACGAGCGCCATAGCCGCGCGACGCGTCGAGCCGCCCCGCTCCCCGCTACGCTCTTGAGCGGGCACCTCGCTCCCGCGCCCGTGATCGGACAATTCCCCTGGGACCCGTTTCCTCCCTCCGGGGAACCCGACCCGAAGGGCCCGGACCCGGTCCAAGCGATCGCGTTCCGGGCGGCCGTGACGTCGGCGGACGCCTACCGGTCGGTCCG